>NZ_JBJEFJ010000028.1:19425-68014 GCF_051873915.1 Pradoshia sp. | reverse complement strand
AGGACAAAGTATAGACAAATCCAGAAAATCCAAATTTGCAGGTAAAACAAGAAAAACAGGTACGAAATGATAAGAAATCATTCATCACCTGTTTTTCTAATCGAGCAGCTTATGGAGCTGCCCTTTTTCTTCTGTTTTACGATAATAATTTTTCAATAAGGACTTTCTTTCCTGTATTCAAGGTGAACTCAAAACGATTGTGATCCTTCTCTTTCTGGTTGAAATGATGATGGACAGAGCATATATATTCTCCATTATCAAATATATAAAAATTGGTTCCAGAGAGATGGTCGGATGTCATGAAGGATAGCTGGTTATAGCCGTAAATACAGTCATAGATGGAGAAGTTCATTCCATTTAAGGCTGTGACGAATTGATAGAAGGCATCATCGTAAAGCTCATCTAGTAATCGTTCAAGTGAATAAAGCAGATTCTTTTTGATTCGGACCCGGTCTTCATCCATGATGAAGATTAATTCCGATCCGCATAAGAGCTTGCCGTCCTCGACAAGGATTCCTTTGCGCCAGCGGTTGTTTCGGAAGATGGAGATTTCATTGTTCATGTATTCCTCTAAAGGATAGGCTTCATCGGTCTCTTCATCAAAAAACACCCATTGGTCATTAATGTTCTCAAAAACGCCTTCTGTGTGCGCCCTTTTCTGGGCACTTAACAGTTGTGTTCGCAGCTGATTGTTCATGTTCGCGCCTCCAAATGCAGTAAACAGGGATTAGCCAGCCAGGATTAAGCCCTGTTGAAATGTGTTAATTGGCACCTATCTTATTGATTGACATAAATGGTGCCTTTTATAACCCGACTCTTGAAACTCTGGACAATTAACCATCTATTTGAGTAATGCATATCATGTAAGCAGGAATGGGCCACAGGCTTGTTTTGAAAGGATGATGTTATTTTGTGTGGTATTACTGGATGGGTAGAATACGACAGATCGATTAATCAGGAAAAAGTGATTTTAACGGCTATGACGAATACCCTCTCCAAGCGAGGACCGGATGACATGAATATCTGGGATGATAAGCATGTTGGACTTGGGCATAAGCGGCTGGTCGTCGTTGATCCAGAAGGCGGAAAGCAGCCGATGGCCCGTGAAAAAAACGGCCACAAGTATGTCCTTTGCTACAATGGAGAATTGTATAACACCGAAGATATTAGAAAAGAACTTTTATTAAAAGGATATTCATTTAAGGGTCATTCGGATACAGAAGTCTTGATAACAGCCTATATGGAATGGAAAGAAAAATGCGTGGATTTTTTCAATGGGATATTCGCCTTTGCCGTTTGGGATGGAGAGAGGCAGCAGCTCTTTGCTGCGAGGGACCGGCTTGGTGTTAAGCCTTTTTTCTATTCCTTAAAGAATGGCCAGTTCCTATTTGGCTCTGAGATCAAGGCACTGCTTGCCCACCCGGATGTAAAACCGGTCATTACGCGTGAAGGATTAGCAGAAGTCTTTTCACTCGGGCCTTCTCGTACGCCTGGTGCAGGTGTATTCAAGAATATTGCTGAACTAAGACCTGCCCATGCCATGATCTTCAGCCGTGATGGATTGTCGATTTGGCGGTATTGGAATGTGAAGAGTGAGGCACATGAGGGAACCCTTGATGAAACGGTCGAACAGGTTCGCTATCTGGTGACAGATGCCGTAAAGAGGCAGCTGGTTTCAGATGTACCTCTTTGCACGTTCTTATCTGGAGGCCTGGATTCCAGCGCAATTACAGCGATTGCTGCTAAGCAATTCCATGCGGAAGGGAAGGCGCCGCTTCATACGTATTCCATTGATTATGAGGATAATGCGACCCATTTTGTGGCAAACGATTTCCAGCCTAACTCAGATGGATATTGGATTGAGTTAATGAAGAATGAATTTGGCACCAATCATCATTATTGTGTCATCAGCCAGGAGGACTTAATTACGAATCTCTCAGAAGCCGTTATGGTTAAGGATCTACCGGGAATGGCAGACATTGATTCCTCCTTGCTATGGTTCTGCCGAAATATTAAAAAGGATTTTGTCGTCGGTCTGTCAGGGGAATGCGCCGATGAGATTTTTGGCGGTTATCCATGGTTCCATAACCCTGAAAGTCTATCTAACGATGCTTTCCCTTGGATGAGGTCGATCAAGGAAAGGCAGGCATTACTTAGAAGCGACTGGCAAACCAAGCTCAATCTCGAAGAATACATGAAAGCAAGATATAAGGAAAGCTTGGCAGAAACGCCGCTTCTTGATGGGGAATCTGAGCTGGAGCAGAAAAGAAGACAATTATTCTATTTGAATATGACATGGTTCATGACCAATCTTCTGGACCGGAAAGACCGGATGAGCATGGGGGCGAGCCTTGAGGTAAGGGTGCCGTTTGCCGACCATCGTCTTGTTGAATATGCATGGAATATTCCATGGGAGATGAAGATGGCTGATAACCGTGAAAAAGGAATCCTGCGCAGGGCGCTCAAGGGGGTGCTGCCGGAGGAGGTGCTTTATCGCAAGAAAAGTCCGTATCCGAAAACACATCATCCTTTGTATACAAAGCTGGCAAAGGATTGGCTGACGGAGCTTCTGGAGGACGGGAATTCACCGCTGTTGGAATTCTTTGATAAAGAACAGCTCAAGGAACTCATTGATACAGGCGGAGCCTCCTTCAAAACTCCTTGGTACGGGCAATTGATGAATGGACCGCAATTGCTTGCATACTTGATTCAGGTTGACTTATGGTTTAAGCATTATCATATCCAGATAGAGGATTGACCTGCTACCTGCCGCCAAAGCGCGTCAGGTTTTTTTATTGGATAGTCATTTCGTGAAAGTGAACGATGATATAATAAGATATCTACGTTTAGCGGAGGTGGAGAATTGGTTCATAAAGGGGATAATCTTGATCGAACTTCATTGGCTGCTTATCTGGCGGTACTGGTCGTGCATTTCATTTTTTTGTTTGTTGAATGGGGAAATCTGCCGAATGAGATTGCCATTCATTATACGGATGGCCAGGCAGATAGATTTGGGAGTAAGTATATATTATTTATTTTGCCTGTCATCAGTTTGGCTGCTTGGCTTATCTTAGGGTTTCTTAAACGGAGACCCGAGAGCTATACGTATTTTAATCTGACAGATAAAAACAAAGACTTCCAGTATATGAAGGGGAGAAGAATGATGACGCATATGCAATATTTAGCGTCTATATCAATCATCTTCATGAATCTAGCCTTCCTGAAGGAGGCTGCCGGGGAGGACCATATTATCCAGCTTTTCATTGCTGTCATCCTAATAGGGCTTTGCTTTCTCCTGCCGATTTTCTTTTTGATTTGGTCAGCTAGATTAAAGGAATCTTAATGTAATAGAAAAGCAGGTGCGCAATGCACCTGCTTGAACTCATTTCTCCTTTTTCAAGATGGCAAATCCTCGTTTGGATATGGACAACGTATCTGTAAAGGATGTCTCTGGATTAGCATATAGAAGAGAGGCACCAACACATTCCTCTATGGAAAGCTCTTTTTCGTTATCTCCTAGATTAATAAGGACATAAGCATCTGCATTCGCAGATTCTCGTTTATACATGACGACCTCTGAGTCAATATGGACAAACAGCAAATCTCCTTCATTGGCAAGAACGGGATGTTCTTTGCGCAGAGCAATCAATGTTTGTACATGTTCAAACATATCCCGGTCTTGTTCATTCTCATCCCATGGCATGCATTTTCTGCAGCCGGGGTCCTGCCCGCCATCCATACCAATCTCGTCTCCATAATAAATGCAAGGCGTGCCAGTGAAAGTTAACAGGATCGTATAGATTTGTTTAACTTTCTTGATATCTCCCTGGCATTCAGTCAGAATCCGCGGTGTGTCATGGCTGCCAATCAGATTAAAAGCGGCCTTGTTTACTGTATGAGGATACATATGATAGACCTTTGTCATCTTCTCAGCGAATTCGGTCGGCTCCAATGTCTCAGAGGAGAACATTTCAAGGATTGCTGTTAAGAATGGATAGTTCATCACGGCATCGAATTGGTCGCCGCGCAGCCATGGCATGGAATCATGCCAAATCTCCCCGAGGATATAGGCATCCTCCTTCTCTTCTTTGACGGTCTTTCTGAATGAGCGCCAGAAATCGAAATCAACCTCATTGGCGACATCGAGCCGCCAGCCGTCAATTCCGCACTCCAGAATCCAGTGTTTCGCGACTTGGAGTAAATATTCTTTGACCTCTGGATTTTTTGTATTTAATTTCGGCATAGATGCCACATACCCAAATGCATCATAATTGACCTTCTGTTCATCGAGAGGAAGGGAATGCGGGTGGAACCAATCCTTATATTTAGATGCCTCCCCATGTTGAAGTAAATCCTGAAATGGCTTGAAATGATAACCGCTATGATTGAAGACGGCATCCAGCATGACCTTAATGCCGCGAGCATGGGCTTCATCGACAAGCTTCTTTAAGGTTTCCTTCGTACCAAATTGCGGGTCGATTTCCATATAATCTATCGTGTCATATTTATGGTTAGAGAAAGCATGGAAGATAGGGGTGAAGTAAATGCCTGTGATGCCTAGCTCCTTTAAATAATCTAAATGATTGATAACCCCTTCAAGATCACCACCGAAGAAGTTTTCCGGAGTCGGGTCCGCGCTGCCCCACTCAAGTGTTCCTTCAGGGTCCAGCTCCTTATTCCCGTTGGCAAAACGTTCAGGAAATATTTGATACCAGACTGTGTCCTTTACCCAATCCGGTGCGCTGAATACTTCTGTATGATGCAGGTAAGGAAGGGCGAATAGCAGACCTACTTCAGGCAGCTTATCGTAGAATCCCTTCTCAGAGAAATAGGCTGTTTTTCCTTCATGATCTGTAAGGCGAAAAGCATAGCGGGCCCGGCGATGGGGCAGTTCAATTGTCTTACGATAGTAATCATAGAGTTCATCACTTCCGGTATAGCGCATGTCTGTAGTCTTATAGATCCAGTTGGATCCTTTGAAATCATAAGGGTCTCCATGGACGAGCTCCATTTTAGCGATGTCCCCTTTTTTCGCCATAATCATGATGGTGATGGAATCCAGGGATGAACTATAAAGAAACTGGTCTCGTGCGAAATGTATAACCGATGATTTATCCATACTTTCTCTCCTCTCAAAGTGCAATCGCTTGCATTGATTCTATTCTTTACTATAGCTATTCTAAGCTGAAAGTTCAATGAAATCATAAATTACTCGGATAAACTGTTATTATTTACCCAAAAGTGGCAGTTTTGTAACACTTTTAAAAATTTGGTAAAAATGTATTGTTAATTATTGATAATACAGTATAATAAAGGTGTTAAGATTGCAATCGCTTTCATAGGGTGAATATGTCGAAGCATGTTATTTCACTGCCTTTTTATTTTGTCACTTTGTGCAACCGTTTGTATTCTTGGCTACATAATAAGAGGAGGGGTTGACCCATGAAGAAAGCATTCTCCATTGTAATGGTGTTAATGCTTGCAGTTGGTATTCTTGCAGCCTGCGGACCAGATAGAGAAGAAAGTGCAGGAGGCAAAGAGGGAAGCGGTTCAGACGGTAATAAACCTGAGAAATTAGTTGTTTGGGAAGATACAGATAAAAGTGTGGCTTTAGAACCAGCTGCAAAAGCGTTCGAAGAGGAACACGGCATTAAAGTAGAGTTCAAGGAATATGGAATCTCAGAGGATATGAGAAACCAAATTCGCCTTGATGGACCAGCTGACAAAGGTCCGGACGTTCTGACTTTGCCTCATGACCAAATCGGTATGCTGGCTGAAGAAGGGACGATTCAGGAAATTTCTGTTGAACAAAGTGTCCTTGATACATTCACGGAATCTTCCATCCAAGCACAAACATATGACGGTAAATTATATGGCCTACCAAAGGCAACCGAAACACCGGTATTCATTTACAATAAAGAATTAATGCCTGAAGCACCGGCTACAATGGATGAAGTATATGATTTTGCCAAAGATTTCACAGATGGCAAGAAGTTCGGCTTCATCGCCTTATGGGATAACTTCTATCATGCGTACGCAGTCATTGGCGGCATGGGTGGATATGTATTTGGAGAGAAAGATGGTGCCTTGCAAAGGGAAGACCTTGGTTTGAACAACGAAGGAGCCGTGGCAGGTGCTGAGTACATCCAAAAATGGTATAAAGAAGGCTTGTTCCCTAAAGGGGTTATCGGAGAATCAGGCGGATCTGCTCAGGACGGCTTGTTCAATGAAGGTAAATTAGCTTCCGTTCAAAACGGTCCATGGGCTTTCCAAGGCTATATGGATGCTGGAATAGATATAGGTGCAACACCAATGCCGACACTTCCAAATGGCGAGCATATGACGACATTCATGGGTGTTAAGGGATGGCATGTATCTGCTTATACGAAAAACAAGGAATGGGCAACGAAATTGGTTGAGTTCCTGACAAACTATGATAATGCCAAGATTCGTTTTGAAAAGACAAAAGAAATCCCGCCTGTTAAGAAACTGATTGAGGATCCAATCATCGCAGATGACGAGTTCTCTAAAGCAGTAGCTGTTCAATCTCAATATGCGATTCCAATGCCGAACATTCCAGAAATGGCAGAGGTATGGGGTCCAATGGCAACTGCCCTTCAAACATTGGCAACCAATAAAGCTAAGCCGCAGGAAGCAATGGACGAGGCAGCTAAAACGATACAAACAAATATCGAAACAAATCACAGTAAATAAAGAACCTGATGGGCATTATCCTATGCTGAGGGTAATGCCCATCCTCTTATAGAGAAGAAGAAAAGAAGAAGTTTCTTTTCCTAAGAAAGGGGAGTCTTCCGAAATGGAAAGTCTGCAAATGAACATCGAGCCACAAGCAACGCGGACGAAACACGCGAGGAATGCCTTGCTGCTCTCAATTATACCTGGGGTTGGACAGTTCTATAATGGGCAGAAGCTTAAAGGGTCCATGTATTTAATCCTAACCATTATTTATCTTGCTACATTCTTTCAAACATTAAATTTAGGATTCTGGGGATTGATCACACTCGGAGAGATTCCGATGCTCGATCATTCGATTCGTTTATTAATTGATGGAATTCTAGCACTCCTGATTACGGTCATCGGGCTTGTGATATATGGAATCAACCTATTTGATGCTTATCAGAATGGAAAAAAGAGAGATTTAGGGATTCCTTTAAATTCCTTGCGTGAACAGTATCAAAATTTGATTGATAATGGGTTCCCGTATTTGATTATATCACCGGG
Source organism: Pradoshia sp. (assembly GCF_051873915.1). Taxonomy (NCBI): domain Bacteria; kingdom Bacillati; phylum Bacillota; class Bacilli; order Caryophanales; family Bacillaceae; genus Pradoshia; species Pradoshia sp. Next base: position 60,772 of record NZ_JBJEFJ010000028.1, on the reverse strand, counting down.
AGTATTGCTGCTCGTTTTCGTCGTCATCTTTCCAATTATCTTTTCATTCCTGCTCGCCTTTACGAGCTATGATCTCTACCATTCCCCGCCGGCCAATTTGGTTGATTGGGTTGGGCTGCAAAACTTTATTGATATTTTCAAGATTGATATTTGGAGAAAGACCTTCTTCAACGTGTTTGGCTGGACGCTTATTTGGACATTTGCGGCAACCACCCTCCAAGTGGCATTGGGAATATTCCTGGCAGTACTGGTGAACCAAAAGGATCTTAAAGGGAAAGCCATTATACGAACAGTATTCATTTTGCCATGGGCAGTTCCGGCGTTTGTATCGATCTTGGTATTCTCAGGAATGTTCAATGAATCATTCGGTGTCATTAACACGACCATCCTGGCTAGCCTCGGCATTGATCCAATCAGCTGGATGACAGAATCCAACTGGACGAGACTGGCACTGATTCTGATTCAAGGGTGGCTTGGTTTCCCATTCATCTTTGCGATGACAACGGGTGTCCTGCAATCCATTTCGGAAGACCTGTATGAAGCAGCTACAATTGACGGGGCAAATGTATGGCAAAAATTCAGGAAGATTACCCTTCCGCTCGTGCTTTATGCGACAGCGCCGATTATCATCACGCAATACACATTTAATTTCAATAACTTTAATATTATCTTCTTATTTAATAATGGCGGACCGGCGATTGCTGGACAGAACGCATGGGGAACAGACATTTTGATTTCCTGGATCTACCGTTTAACCATGACTGCTGGACAATATGGAAAAGCAGCGGCTATTACAATGATTCTTTCCTTGATTGTCATGTCTGTCGCCTTGTGGCAGTTTAAGAGAACAAAATCATTCCAAGAGGAGGATATGATGTGATGAAGAGTAAGAATAGCAGAAAGTTCGTCCGTTTATCATTAACCTATCTTGTCATCGGCATTATGTTTGCCATCATCATCTATCCTGTTCTCTGGATTATCGGCTCCTCCTTTAATCCGGGCGACAGCTTATCAGGCTCCAAGATGATTCCGGATAATGCGACATTAAGCCATTACAAGGAATTATTCGATTTAGAAAACAGTGATTATCTGCTCTGGTATTTTAACTCCATCAAAATCAGTGTGATGACGATGGTGTTGACGGTCATCTCCGTCTCCTTTACTGCTTACGCATTTTCCCGCTACCGCTTTGTCGGACGGAAAAACGGGTTGATGACATTCTTAATTCTACAAATGATTCCGAACTTCGCTGCGCTTATTGCTATCTATGTGCTGGCGATGAGAACAGGTTTGCTTGATACCCATCTTGGTTTGGTACTGCTCTATGTCGGCGGTCAGATTCCAATGAACACATGGCTGATGAAAGGATATTTGGATACCATTCCGCGTGACCTGGATGAAAGTGCGAAAATGGATGGTGCGGGACACTTGCGGATTTTCTTCCAGATTGTTATGCCGCTAGCTAAACCAATTATTGCGGTTGTGGCTCTATTCTCATTCGTGGCTCCTTTTGGTGATTTCATTCTTGCAAAGATTCTCATCAGCTCGAGTGAGAAGTATACGCTTGCGGTTGGGTTATACTCAATGGTCGGTAAGCAGTTTGGAGCTGAATTTACCAAGTTCGCAGCTGGTTCTGTCTTGATTGCCATCCCTATTGCCCTCCTTTTCTTACTATTACAAAAATATTTTGTTTCTGGTTTGACGGCAGGAGGGACGAAAGGATAAGGTTATCCTGTATGGATAATCTTGGGGGGACAAAATATGCTGAAAAAACTCATCGTCATCCTGCTTGTACCGCTTCTTCTCTTCCCGCTTTTTTCTAAACCGGGAAGTGCGGCGGACTGGCAGGATGATGCCATTTACTATGTAATGGTAGACAGATTTTACAACGGTAATACACAAAATGATCAGGAAGTCAATATTGATGATATGAACACCTATCAAGGGGGAGACTTTGCAGGTATTACGGAAAAGCTGGATTACATAAAGGAAATGGGATTTACGGCCATTGCGCTCAATCCTGTTATCCAAAACATGAACGGAGATTATACGGGCGGTTCGCCGCTTGATTTTACGGCCGTTAATGAGAACTATGGAACAATGGAGGAATTGAGAAAGCTGGTCAAGGAAGCACATGATCGCGATATGAAGATTATGCTGGATTTTCAGGTGAATCATGTCGGGGAAGGTCATCCGTGGCTTGAAGAGAATGGTAAGAAGGACTGGTTCCATGAAGAGAGAGCCATCACAGAAAACGGACAAACGGACAAGCAAGAGACTGGCTGGCTCGATGGAAAACCAGACTTAGCGCAGGAAAATCCGGAGGTTTCAAGCTATTTAATTGATGCGGCCAAATGGTGGATTAAGGAAACCGGTATTGATGGTTATCGGCTTATTTATATGAATTATGTACCCCAGTCTTTCTGGGAAGAAATGATTAGTGCAATCAGGGAAGACCGTCCGGATTTCTTTTTTATCGGAGATGTGGATGCAGATAAAGCAGAGAAGCTGGGCATTGGCATGCTCGATGAAGAGCAGATGACGGGCATGAGAGAGGCATTTTCAACGACAGATGTTGAGATGGACAGCCTGTTTAAGAGATGGGAGACGCTTTTTGGAGCCTTAAACACTCCTTATACCACAGGCATTTCAGTCGATACAGAGCGCACAGAAAGATTTACGAAGGAAACTGAGCGGGCTAAGCAATTTCCAGGGACACGGTGGAAGATGGCTTTAACCTATATGTATACAATGCCGGGTATCCCTGTTGTAACCTATGGTTCTGAGATTGCCTTGAATGGCGGAGAAAAGCCGGACAACCATCGAATGATGAATTTCCGCACAGACGAAGAGCTCATAGATTATATGAAACAGTTATCTGCTCTTAGGAAAGAGTACCCTGCACTAAGGACGGGTGATTTGGAGCTCCTGCAATCAGAGGATGGGATGGTTGTTTTTAAAAGAGAAACAGAAGAGCAGACAATGATTGCAGCTATCAATAACAGTTCGAAAACGAAAACGATTCAGCTTGATTCAGCCTTTATTCAGGACAATCAAGAGCTTCGAGGAAAATTGAATACAGATCTTGTCAGGGAACAGAATGGTACATTTAGTATTACCCTAGAGCGGGAGATGGCCGAAGTTTACTTGGTAGAAAAGGAATCTGGCATAAATTATGGCTTCCTGGCTGTTCTTATTTTAGTTCCTATTGCCTTTATCCTTTTCTTGATCCTTGCGAGGAAAAGGGGTAGACAAACGAATTAAAGATAGCGAAAATATAGGGGGAGTGTAAGCGCTCCCTTCTTTTGCATGATTTCACCTGTATTTTGGGCCTGTAGGAATGGGGGCTTCGAATGCTTGATGGAGAAAAAGAGTTGAGTGAGGTAGGGTGCTTATGAAAAAGAGATGGTGGAAAGAAGCAGTTTGTTATCAAATCTATCCGAAAAGCTTCATGGATTCAAATGGAGATGGAATTGGCGATTTAAAAGGCATCATCAGTAAGCTTGATTATATTAAATACTTAGGGATTGATGTGATTTGGGTATGTCCTATTTATCAATCGCCAAATGAAGATAATGGATATGATATTAGTGATTATCAAGATATTATGGATGAATTTGGTACGATGGAGGATTTTGACCGTTTACTGGCTGAAGTGCATAAACGGGGGATGAAGCTGATCATGGATTTGGTTGTTAATCATACAAGTGATGAGCATCCATGGTTTATTGAATCCAAGTCTTCTCCTGATTCTCCAAAACGGGATTGGTATATTTGGAGCGATGGGGCAGAGGATGTGCTGCCAAACAACTGGGAGAGCATCTTCTCAGGAAGTGCTTGGGAGTATGATAAGGCAAGCGGGCAATATTATTTGCATGTCTTTGCGAAAAAGCAGCCTGATCTGAACTGGGAAAACAAGGAGATGCGCGAAGAGGTCTATCGTATGATTAACTGGTGGCTTGATAAGGGCATTGATGGATTCAGAATTGATGCTATAAGCCATATTAAGAAAAAAGAAGGCTTCCCTAATGCCGAAGCCGATGACCAGTCACAGATTCCTGGCTTCTCCTTCTATACGAATCAAGAGGGTATTCATGATATTCTCCAGGAGCTTAAAGAAAGAACATTCTCTCGCTATGATATCATGACAGTCGGTGAAGCCAGCGGGGTGAGCAGTGAGAATTCTGACCCTTGGGTGAATGAGGAGATTGGCGCCTTTAATATGGTCTTTCAATTTGAGCATTTGGCTCTGTGGGAGAAGGAATCAGAAACCGAGCTCGACCTTGCAGCCTATAAAGCAATCATGAATAAATGGCAGACAGGCTTGCATGGCAAAGGGTGGAATGCTCTATTTATCGAAAATCATGATAAACCTAGAATTGTCTCGACACTTGGAGATGATCAGAAATATTGGAAAGAGAGCGCTAAGATGCTTGGCGCCATGTATTTCTTCATGCAGGGAACACCTTTTATTTATCAAGGTCAGGAAATTGGGATGACGAATGTCTCATTTGAATCCATAATGGATTATGATGATATTAGCATGAAGAATTTCTACTATATGGAGCTTGCAAAGGGCAGGAGTCATGAAGAACTAATGAAAATCATCTGGAAGAGCGGAAGAGATAATTCGCGAACTCCGATGCAATGGGATTCATCGTCCAATTCTGGTTTCACGAAGGGAACGCCTTGGATGAAGGTCAATCCTAACTATCAAGAAATCAATGTGAGGAAGCAAGAGGATGATCCTCAATCTATTCTTCATTTCTATAAGCAGATGATTCAGCTGCGTAAACAGCATGAATGCTTAATTTATGGGGATTTCAAGCTTCATTTGGAAGATGATCAGCATATATTCGCCTATTCTCGTAATGACGGGAAACAGACGGCATTAATTATTAATAATTTCAGCAGAGAAGAGCAAGCCGTTGAATTGCCGGATTTTGCCGGTAAAGAGATGGAAATGATCCTAAGCAATTATGAGAAGAAGGACAGGCAATCAAATCCATTCCTCCTATCTCCCTATGAGACGGTTGTGTATCTCCTGTAAAGCTGCTAAGAAAGGAAGGCTGATTGTATGGCAGTAACCATAAAGGATGTTGCAAAATTGGCAAATGTGGCTCCGTCTACAGTATCAAGAGTGATTGCCAACAATCCGCGAATCAGTGAAAAGACAAAGAGAAAAGTGCGGAAGGCGATGAGTGAACTTGGTTATCACCCGAACTTCATCGCAAGAAGTCTGGCTAGTAAATCAAGTGATGTACTTGGTATCATCATGCCGAAATCAGGGGACGGATCATTCCTAAATCCCTTCTTTCCAACGGTTATGAAGGGGCTGAGCCAGGCGGCGCATGATGACCGCCTTGGCCTTCAGATCACGACGGGGATTACCGAAGAGGAGATTTACGGGGAAGTAGAGAAAATGGTTCATGGCGGTCGTGTGGACGGGTTGATTCTTCTCTATTCGAAGGTCGGCGATAAGGTGCTTCATTATTTAAGGAAAGCAAATTTTCCATTCGTAGTAATCGGCAAACCGTATCAATATGAAAGCAGTATTACCCATGTGGATAATGATAACTTTCAGGCTGGCAAGGATGTAGCGCAATACTTGCTGGATTGCGGCCACACCGATATCGCCTTTATAGGCGGGAATGCGGACCTTGTTGTCACGATAGAGCGGGTGAAGGGCTATGAGGCAGCGCTTAAGGAAGCGGGAATTCCGATGCGTAAGGAGTATGCTATACACGAAGACTTCATGCTAGAAGGCGGAAAGGAAGCGGTTAAGCGGTTGATGAACTTGGAGAATTCTCCAACTGCCTTGATTGTCGCGGATGATTTTATGAGCCTTGGTGTGCTGAATATGCTAGATGAACTAGGGATAGATGTCCCTGGGGATATTTCTGTTTTCAGCTTCAATAATGTGTTGCTGGCACAATTATCTAAGCCGCCTCTGTCCTCCGTCGATATCAATATTGAATCGCTCGGTTACCAGGCCGTGAAATTACTGTTAACGAGAATTAAAGAGCCTGATAGTCCGGCTATGAGGATGATTGTTCCTTATCAGCTCGTGCTGCGCTCATCCGTTGCGGAAATAAACGGAGGAAGAAACCAATAAGCTTGGGAGATTGCTCCTAAGCTTCTTTATGTTCTACTGACCGGTTGAGATGAGGTTGCCTTTTAGAAGGGAATCTTATATAAAAGATGAGGTGATTTGATGACAATCAAAATCGTAGTAGTAGGAAGCATTAATATGGACCTGGTTACATCGGTAAAAAAAGTACCTGTAGCTGGAGAAACCGTCATGGGAGAGACATTTGCGACCATGCCAGGCGGGAAGGGAGCCAATCAGGCTGTTGCTGCAGCCAGACTCGGAGCAGAGGTATCCATGATTGGCTGTCTTGGAAGAGATTATTTAGGGGATGAGCTTCTAGAGGTTCTGAAGAAAGAAGGTATACAGACCGAGGCAGTCAAAAGGGTTGAGGGTTCGAGCGGAACAGCTAGTATCATCCTTTCTGAAGGGGATAACCGCATTATTGTTGTACCAGGAGCTAATCATAAGTTGAAGCCTGAATGGATTGAAGAGAACAGGAGTCTAATAGAAGAAAGTGATCTGCTTCTTGTTCAGCTTGAAGTACCGCTTAATTGTGTGCAAAAGGCACTGGAGATTGCGAAAGCGGCCGGTACCAGGACTATTTTAAATCCGGCACCAATCACACAGCTGCCCGCAGAAATCGTTCAGTCAGCCGATTACATAACGCCTAATGAGCATGAATATCAGGCCCTTTTAGAGGATTTTTCCAATGAAGAACTATATTCGAAGCTCATCATCACATTGGGTGATGAGGGAGTACTCTATTATGAAGATGGAAAGAAAAGGCAGATTCCTGCCCATTCGGTCAAGGTTTGTGATACGACCGGTGCAGGAGATACCTTTAATGGAGCACTGGGCGTAGCGATTTGCGAAGGCAGCAAGCTTGGGGAAGCTATCCGTTTTGCCAATAAAGCAGCAGCTCTCTCTATTACGAAAATGGGTGCCCAAAAAGGAATGCCCACTAAAGAGATGTTGAATCAATTCTCTCAATAAAATAAACCCCCGGCTTCAGATGAAAGCCGGGGGTATTCTTTATTTAACCATTCACGACTGAGCCGCCGTTTACATGGATTACTTGTCCGCTCACATAAGAAGAATCATCACTCGCTAAGTAAACATAGGCTGGAGCTAGCTCTGCTGGCTGTCCAGCACGGCCAAGCGGTGCGTTTTGGCCAAATTCCTTCACTTTATCTGCCGGGAACGTTGCCGGGATGAGCGGTGTCCAGATTGGACCTGGTGCTACACCGTTCACGCGAATGCCTTTGTCAGCAATATTATTGGCTAATGCCCTTGTAAAGGAAACAATTGCTCCCTTGGTGGAGGAGTAATCAATAAGCTGAGGGTTTCCTTGATAGGCTGTGATGGATGCTGTATTGATAATGGAACTGCCTTTCGATAAATGAGGAAGGACTGCTTTAGTTAAATAAAACATGGAGAAGATATTTGTTCGGAAAGTTTTCTCCAACTGTTCATCACTGATATCTAAAAGGCTTTCCTTCACATGCTGTTCAGCCGCATTATTGATTAGGATATCAATCTTGCCGAATTCGGATTTTACTTTATCGACAACCTCACGGCAAAATGAGCTGTCCCCGACATCTCCTGAGAGCAGCATGCAGCGGACGCCTTCTTTCTCTACCATATCTTTCGTTTTATTGGCATCTTCATGCTCATTCAAATAGACAATGGCTACATCTGCGCCTTCCTTGGCAAAGTAGAGGGAGACCGAACGGCCAATTCCGCTGTCACCTCCTGTGATGATGGCTGTTTTTCCTTTCAGTTTATCGCTGCCTTTATAATTTTCATCCACTTCAATTGGATGAGGATGCATCTCTTCTGTCATTCCAGGCTGCACATCTTGCGCCTGTTTCGGGAATCCGTCTTTTCCTAATGTAATATCTTCGTTCATCTTAAATCATCCTTTCTTAACGTTGGTCTCTATTGTTATTCCTCATATCAGGAAAAAGAAACCTTAAAATGTAATATTAGGATGAGTGACTCTGAGGCATTGTCTCTTTTAAATGAAAAAAGGAAGCAGGCATGGAATCTCTGCTTCCCGTTTCTTTATCTGAAATTAATAAATTGAACCTCTATTGATAAATCTGCCTCTCGAATCGCTGCAATGACTTGTTGAAGGTCATCCTTGCTTTTACCGGTCACACGGATTTGGTCTTCTTGAATCTGTGATTTAACCTTTGTACCGGCATTCTTTACGATTAGGTTGATTTTCTTTGCATTATCTTTATCGATACCTTGGACAAGCTTAGCCCTTTGGCGGACAGTCCCGCCGGATGCACCCTCAATTTTTCCATAATCTAAATTTTTGATAGGAACACCGCGCTTAATTAATTTGCTGAGAAGTACGTCTTTAAGCTGGCCAAGTTTGTATTCATCATCGGAAACTAAGACAAGCTCTTCGCTTTCGAGCTTAATGTCACTTTTGCTTCCCTTAAAATCATAACGGGTTTTTACTTCTTTCATTGCTTGGGTCACAGCGTTCGTAACCTCTGAAAAATCTATTTTTGATACTACATCAAAGGAGCTTTCTTTTGCCATATGGATCCCTCCAATTTCTTGTTTTCAAGCAGTCTTATTCAGAGCCTATTATAGGAAATATTCCGAACTTATTCAATTTCAATAAAAAATAGAGGATTTTGATTGAAATCCTCTATTTGGTCGTTATAAGATGTAAATTATGATTTCATCATAAATGATCGGTTTTTTTGGAAAATGATTTTTTTCCAGCTTTTCGATTTTGTTCTTCTTGAATATTTTTAATCTCATGCTTCGCTTGGTTATCACGTGCTTTCTTATCATTGTCAGATGTATGATATGACATTATTTATTGCCCCCTAGACCAATTAATTGATTGATTCATGTCTAGTATGGTGTGAATGGGGAAAAATAATGTATGCACTAAATGGTTTATTCAGGAAGCTGATTCAAGAAAAAGATTGCAATGGTCCCAGGACCTGAGTGAGCACCGACTGTTGCACCGACTGATGAAATATAAACAGATTTTGGATGGAATGTCTCTTCAATGAGAGCCTTGTATTCCAACGCTTCTTTCATGTCATCACCATGACTGATGCCGATGATTTGGTGGTCGAGACGGTCGCCGCGTTCTTTCATTGTATCCATGACGGCGCGCATTAATTTTTTCTTTCCGCGGAATTTTTCAAGTGGAATCAATTTGCCTTCTTCCACATTAAGCAGCGGTTTGATATTTAAAAGACCGCCGATAAATGCGGAAGATTTTGAGATACGTCCGCCGCGAGCCAAGTAGGTCAAGTCAGCTACAGTGAATAGATGCTCCATATGAGCGCATTGGAATTTGGCGATTTCAGTCAAATCAGCTAAGCTTGCTCCTTTAGCTGCATGGCGTGCCACTTCCATAACAGCAAGTCCAAGGCCTAAAGAGGCACATTTGCTATCAACGATCTCAAGCTCAAATTCAGGAAACTCTGCTTTTACCTCATCACGCATCATGACAGCTGTTTGATATGTACCGCTTAACTCGGAGGAAAAGGCAATATACAAGCCTTGCTGCTTATCCTTCGCAAGCTGTCTGAACGCTTCATAAAAGTCTTGAGGTGATGCCTGAGAAGTTTTAGGGGCTTTCCCATTTCGCATGGCATCATAGACAACCTTAGGCTGAATAGTCACTAAATCGTTAAATTCTTCATTATCCATATGAACTTTTAATGGTATGAGAATGATATTGTTGTCTTTGAAGTATTCCAATGGCAAATCGCTGGCACTGTCTGCTATAATTTGGACATTCATTTTAAAGCACCTTCTTTTTTTAATATTCATTTTAGTAACAGTTTAATCATTATAAAGAAAAATCACAATTTGTCTATAACTTTATTTTATCATGTTTATGGATAGATACCATCTAAGGAGGAACAAAGATTGGTTTGGAATGAAACAAAAAAAATAATTGCTGTCATAGTGGGGGCTGTATTAAACGCAATCGCCATGAACTTTTTCTTAATCCCTGCTAATGTCTTCGCAAGTGGATTTACTGGAACAGCTCAAATTATTTCTGCTGCGTTCAGTATCTTCACAAATATTGAAATATCCACTGGTGTTCTCGTTTTACTATTGAATATTCCAATTGCTATTTTAGCATGGTTTAAGGTTGGGAAATCATTTACATTTTATAGCTTTATGGCTGTTGTATTAATGTCTTTCTTCTTAGAAGTAATACCAGTGCAATCCTTCTCGGATGATATTTTACTTAATGCTGTTTTCGGCGGTGTCATCGGTTCAGCTGGTGTGGGGATTACCCTGCGTTTCGGTGCGTCAACAGGCGGTATGGATATCGTCGCCATGATTCTCTCACGAATTAATGATAAACCAATCGGGATCTACTTCCTGATTTTGAACGGTGCGATTGTTGTGATTGCAGGGCTCATGTATTCTGAAGAGCAGGCACTTTACACACTTGTCTCTCTCTATGTATCCACAAGAGTAATTGACGCAATCCATACAAGACATATAAAGGTAACGGCGATGATTGTGACCAAGCATGCAGATGAGCTGAAGAAGGCCATTCACTCCAAGCTGGTCAGAGGAATTACAATGATTCCGGCCGTTGGTGCTTTCACAGGCGAGGATAAATATATGCTCATGATTGTCATTAGCCGATATGAGCTGTATGATTTACAAAGTATTATTCAGCAGGTTGACCCGCAGGCCTTTACAAATATCGTACAATCCACCGGAGTAATCGGATCGTTTAGAAAAGATTAAACAGTGCCAATAGGCACCTTCCTCAACTGGGGAAGGTGTTTTTCTATTGGGACTATTGTCCGGAAAGAAGGTGTATTCTCAATAAAGAAAGCGCTTACGACAAAAAATGATTTAATCGTAATAGGATGGAATGAAAGAAATAGCCGTTCGTGATTTCTCAGAAATTTGTTTAGTGAAAAAATGATTCTATGCTTGTTCGCTATAAAGATGATGTTGTTTAGAGAGTGATTCTTACTTTGTGAAATATATAGGAATACGAAAAGGGCAAGTGAATACATTGGTTATGTATAGGAGAAGAAAGTGAATCAGAGAACTACACTGCAAAATTCGACAATAAAACACTGTTTTCATTTCAGATTTTCTGTACTACAATCAACAATAAGTTCTCTTTTAAGAACAAAAATGCAAAATGTGGAGGTAGGTATGGAAGATACAGTTAGTTTCAAAGAAATACTCAATGTGATGAAGAGGCGGGTAAATTTAATCATATTAATGACATTAACCGCCACCTTGGCCAGCGGTATAATTTCCTATCTCTTTTTATCCCCCATGTATGAATCTTCTACACAAATACTTGTCAATCATCCCACGACATCAAATCAGGCTCAGACAAATGATAAGAAAAGCAAGAAGGATGAGAATGAAATAAATTCTATCGATCCGAATCAAGTGAGAACCAATATTGAGCTTATCAATACGTATACAGCCTTGATTAAGAGTCCGGCTATCATTGAAACAGTCATAGATGACCTTAATCTGGATTCTAGCTTTATGGATTTAAATGACCGGGTAGCCGTCAATACAACCCAGAACTCGCAAATGGTTGAAATCGTTGTACAGGATAAAAATCCTGCTGCAGCGGCTGATATTGCCAATCACATAGCCGAGGTTTTTAAACAGGAAGTAGTAGCCTTGATGAAAGTAGATAATATCAACATATTGGCTGCCGCAAGCGAGCAGGAGCCTTATGGAGCATTAAGCCCAGATATGATTAGGAATGTGATGATTGGTCTGGCTCTAGGATTGTTTTGTGCTATTGGAATTGCTTTTCTGCTGGAGTACCTTGATCCAACAATTCGTAATGAAAGAGATATTGTCTACGAGCTTGGAATCCCTATTGTCGGGAATATCCCTGAGATTAAAGTCAGCCGCAAGAGAATCAACAAGCAGCAAACCGAAAGCAGCGGAGTAAGAATTGGAGGTCGTACACTTGACTCGTAAGATTAATAAGGAATTATTTATAAGTAAAGAACGTGCGAAATATTCCCAGCTTTATAAGCAATCTGTCATTAGTGAACAATTTCGTCTGCTTCGTTCAGGGATTACCTATTCACGAGTCGGAAAGGACTATCAAACGATTATGATCACATCTCCGGGTCATGGAGACGGCAAGACAACAACCGTGGCAAATTTGGGTATCGTATTAGCCCAGCACGATAAAAAGGTTATGATGATTGATGCAGATTTGAGAAAAGGAAAGCTCCATCAGTTATTTGATATCAATCATTCTGAAGGGCTGATAGATCTTCTGGCTCGCAAGGCATCAGTTGAGGAAGCCATCTGTCTTTCCAATATTCCCAATCTTCATATCATCCCGAGCGGGGCTATCACGAAGACATCCTATGAGCTTTTAACCGCAGCTAGAATCGAAGAAATCGTCTCTATCTTGAGTACGGAATACGACATGATTCTCTTTGATACCTCTCCAATTCTCTACACGGCAGAAACTCAAATCATCGCAAATATTTGCGAAGCTTCCTTACTCGTGTTAATGAGCGGGAAGACCTTGAAGGAGGAAGCAGCGAAGGCGACAACCATATTGCAGAATTCGAAAGCGCAATTGCTAGGGGCATCCTTAAACGGGAATCAGGTCCGTTCAAAAGTATATGAGTTTCAGCAATAACTAGTAGCAGGAAAGGACACTTTAAAGGAGTGGTGCAGGGAAATGGAAGTCATTCTTCTTTCTGGGGGATCAGGTCAAAGGCTATGGCCTTTATCCAATGATTCGCGTTCAAAGCAATTTCTGAAGGTGTTGGAGTGTCAGAAGGGGAGCTCTGAGTCGATGGCACAGCGAGTATGGAGACAGCTTGGTGAAGTTGGATTGCAAGATAAAGCGGTCATTGCAACGAGTATAAAGCAGATGGATATTTTGAAGAACCAGCTGGGCGGGCAGGTACCGATAGTCGTCGAACCGAAGAGACGGGATACTTTCCCGGCAATCGCCTTAACAGCCGCTTATTTATCGTCAGTTAAGAGAATTGCTCCTGAGGAGGTAGTAGCTGTCCTGCCGATTGATTCATATGTGGACAATGATTTCTATGAATCTGTGAAGGATTTAGAGCATGTACTTGATATGAGCGGAGCAAGCATTGCTTTAATGGGAGTAGAACCGGACATTCCATCTTCACGTTTTGGCTATATCATCCCTAAGGAAAGGCAAAACAACCATGTTCTTGTCAGTCACTTTGTTGAAAAACCATCTGATGAGTATGCCCTGAAATTAATAGAGAAAGGCGCATTATGGAATTGCGGAGTCTTTGCCTTTCATCTCGGTTTTATACTTTCAATCTTAGAAGATATGGGATTGCCGCAAAACTATACAGACCTTCTAGCTCATTATGAACAATTGCCTAAAATCAGCTTTGATTTTGAGGTAGTAGAGAAGACGAAGAGCATTGCAGCCCTTCCATATAACGGAGCGTGGAGGGACTTGGGGGTTTGGAGCACATTGACTGAGCATATGTCTGAACATTTTAAAGGCTCCGGGGTTATATGCCCAGATTCTAAGAATACGCATATCATTAATGAACTGGACATACCGGTAGCCGTGCTTGGGATATCCAATGCCGTGATTGTGTCAGGACCTGATGGCATATTGGTATCTGATAAAAGTGTCAGCCATGATTTAAAGAAATATATCTTCCATTTCAATAAAAGACCGATGTATGAGGAAAGACGGTGGGGATGGTACAAAATCCTTGATCATACTTTGTACGAGGGTGAATCGGAAGTGATTACTAGAAGAATGGCCATTCGAGCTGACAGCAGTTTAAGCTATCAAAGGCATGAACAACGAAAAGAAATTTGGACGATTCTTACCGGGGAAGGGTCCATCATCCTGGACAATGAATTATTTGAGGTGAGGGCTGGAAGCATTATAGAAATACCAGCTGGAACAAAGCATGCGTTGAAAGCTCACACAGATATGGAATTGATCGAAGTTCAAAAAGGCCCGGTGTTAAGCGAAGAAGATGTGTATCGAATCTGCTTGGAATGGGAAGACATTCTCCCGCTTCACAGCTCATTAACGCTTTAGTGTGTTTATTTAATTCGTTATTAAGAACAAAAAGGAGGAGCTGAAGACCGTTGAAGATAAAGAAGGCCATTATCCCGGCTGCGGGGCTGGGTACGCGGTTATTGCCGGCGACAAAGGCGTTGCCGAAGGAGATGCTTCCTATTATTGATAAGCCGATGATTCAATACATTGTGGAGGAAGCTGTTGAATCAGGAATTGAGGATATTCTAATTGTCACAGGAAAAGGGAAGAGAGCGATAGAGGACCATTTCGATCATTCACATGAGCTTGAACAACGGTTATTCCAAAATGAGAAATATGATTTGCTTAAGAAGGTCCAGCATAGCTCGATGGTCGATATTCACTATATTCGTCAAAAAGAGCCGAAGGGATTAGGTCATGCTATCTGGTGTGCTCGTAAATTCATTGGAAATGAGCCTTTTGCGGTGTTATTGGGAGATGACATCGTTCAAGCAGAGGTCCCATGCTTAAAACAATTGATAGAGAAATTCGAAGAAACCGGGTCCTCTGTTATTGGCATTAAAGAGGTACCGGAAGAAGAAACACATCGTTACGGAGTAATAGATGGCCCGCTGATCGATTCCGGCCTGGTCCATATTCAGAGGATGGTAGAAAAGCCAAAGCGCAATCCTCCTTCTAATTATGCCATCATGGGGAGGTATATCCTGACCCCTGAGATCTTCTCCTATTTAGAGACTCAGGAAGCAGGTAACGGAGGTGAAATTCAGCTAACGGATGCCATGCAGAAAATGGCAGAACATCAATCCATGTACGGGTATGAATTCACGGGAAATCGATATGATGTCGGAGAGAAATTAGGGTATATCCTGACGACGATAAAACTAGCCATGCAGGATGAAGAACTAAAGGAGAAGGTAATCGAAGAAATGGAACAGTTCATGCCGAAAGTGAAAGCAACCATATAACAATTTAAAGGAGTGTATGTATTGAATTCTCCAAAGGCAGGGACTACACAGGAAGCTTACGTTGGAACAATTGAGCTGTACGATAACAAATATTATCTATTATCGAAGAGATATATGGATATCGTCCTCTCGATTATAGGTCTTCTTCTGTTGATACCTGTGTTTGTTATTGTAGCTGCATTAATTAAGCTAGAAGACCCTGAGGCACCGGTATTTTTTAAGCAAGTCCGTGTTGGGAAAGACGGTAAGACGTTCAATATGTATAAATTCCGTTCTATGATTCATCATGCTGAAAGCTTAATTGATTCTCTGCTGGATCAAAATGAATCCAGCGGCGCACTCTTTAAGATGAAGGAGGATCCGAGAGTCACAAAGATTGGTCGGTTCATTCGCAAAACGAGTATCGATGAATTACCGCAGCTATGGAATGTTCTTAAAGGAGAGATGAGTTTGGTGGGCCCGCGTCCGCCATTGCCTAGAGAGGTTGAAACCTACACCGAATATCATAAACAGCGCCTATCGGTCGTTCCGGGATGCACAGGTTTATGGCAGGTGTCAGGTAGAAGCAGCGTCGGATTTGAGAAGATGGTCGAGCTTGATTTGCATTACATTCAAAACCGTCATTTCTTCTATGATGTGAAGCTCATATGTAAGACGATTATCATTATTTTCTATCCTAATAATGCTTATTAAGAAGAACGATAATGGCAGGAAAGATGTGATTGTCATGAATAATCAAGTAGTAATAAAGATCACCTATAAGGGGCTTGGCGGGAAACAGCATGATTAGAGAATCTGCCTTGTTATCTATTAACCGCTTCGCCAAATCATTCGTTCAAATCATGGTAACAATCATTATCGCTAGATTGCTCACGATAACAGAGATGGGAATCTATCAGCAGATTTTTTTGATTGCTGTCATGATAGGCGCGCTGCTCCCTTTTGAGATGCAGACGACCTTTAGTTATTACTATAACAAAACAGATAATGATCGTGAGAAATCGTATACCATTGCCAACACATTTTGGGTGTTGTTTACATTAGGTATGGTGATGCTTGCCTGCTTGCTGATGTTGTTTAATCTTCCTTTTCTTATGAAAGACAGTACGCTTCACCACTATACCTTATGGATTGGTTTATGGAGCTTTGCTACTATAATGGGCAGCTATCTGGAAAACTTATTCGTCTCCATTAAGAAAGCGAAAATATACAGCATCATCAACTTGTCCTATTATTTCACTTATTTTTTGATTATAGGCTTTGCTCTATACACAACAAGGGAATTATTGATCACTATTGCGTTGATTGCGCTCTTTGAATTATTGCGTGTGACGATTTTGCATCTTTACTTTCATTTCAGTCACGGAATGTCATGGAAGGGAAATGTTCCATTATTAAAGGAGCAGCTTCGTTATACAGGAGCAGTGGGGGCCGTTACAGCCATAGATGTTTTAACGCAATCAAACGATAAGATGATTATTTGGCTTTTCTATTCAGTTGAGTTGTTTGCGGTTTACTCCATTGCATCAAAAGAAATCCCATTCATGTCCATCATCACCGTTGCGGTCATTACAGCAATGCTGCCTAGGCTTGGGCGTCTATACAGCATCAAGAGTCAAAAGATTGAGGCACTGCGTTTATGGTCAGAATCAAGCCGTATGCTTGCGCTGATTATGTTCCCGATTTTTTGGATTTTGCTCTTCTACCATCAAGAATTCATTACCCTATTATACTCATCTGCTTACCTAAGTGGAGCAACCATTTTTCTCATATATTTATTGAAATTTCCTCTTCGATTCACCGTCTTCTTTACACCATTGCTTATATCAGGCAACCAGAAGCTTGTGCTCACCAATACAGTTATAACAGTTGTCTGCAATATCGTTCTTGGATTCATATTCATGGCCTTATTCGGATATTTGGGTGTGGCCGCAGCATCAACCCTTTCTTGCTTCATTGGAATTTATCTACAACAAAGAGATGTCTGTAAGGTCTTTGAGATTCCGCAAAGAGAGCTTCTCCCATATAAATCAATCCTGACGACCTTTTTCTCATCCGGCCTGCTTGCTGGAGGAGTTTATGCGGCTTTCTCATTCTTCCCTGGGCATCAGATTCTGCATTTTATCATAGGCGGAATCGTCACAATGCTTTTATGCGGAGGACTTGCGATAGCGAGAAAGGAGATTTCGTATACTGTCTTATTTAATAAACCACTGGCATTGAAGGCAAGAAGATAAAAAGGAGTGATTTTATGAAAGGTGTAATACTTGCAGGAGGCACGGGTTCACGGTTGTATCCATTGACAAAGGTTACGAATAAGCATCTTCTTCCGATTGGAAAATATCCAATGATTTATCATTCGGTTTATAAGCTTAAGGAAGCTGGAATTGAAGATATCCTGATTGTCACGGGCCGAGATCATATGGGGGATGTTGTTGATCTCCTTGGAAGCGGGTATGAATTCGGGGTCCACTTTACGTATAAGGTTCAAGATCGTCCTGGCGGTATAGCGGAGGCCTTAGGGCTCGCCCGTGATTTCACAGGGTTGGAGAAAATGGTTGTTATTCTAGGAGACAATGTATTTACCGATACGATTAAGGGATATGTCGAAAGCTTTGAGAAGCAAGCAATAGGGGCAAAGATTCTCGTTAAAGAGGTAGAGAATCCGAAGCGATTTGGTGTTCCTGACATATATGATGGACGAATTTTGACTATTGAAGAGAAGCCTGCTGTTCCGAAATCACGATATGCGGTTACAGGTATTTATATGTATGATGCTTCTGTTTATGGCATCATTGATCAAATTCAGCCTTCAGCGAGGGGAGAATTGGAAATAACGGATGTCAATAATCAATATATTCACAATGGGTTGCTGACATATGACGTTCTTTACGGCGATTGGACAGATGCTGGTACTCATTCCTCCTATGCACACGCAAATATAGTTGCACAAAATATTGATTTCAGCAAATTGTTTGTAAAAGAGGCAACGTTAATGAAATGAGAAGGAGTATCCCGAGCAATCTAGGAATAAGGAGAGGTAGCGAATGCCGAAAAGTCAATTGGGCAATGTAGCCATGGATGTTGTCAGTGGAGCGGAGAGCTTGGCATCTCTGCAGAAAAGCTTGATCAACAGAAAGAAAACGGCTGTCTATTTTCTCAATGCCCATTGCTATAATATCGCGCAAAAGGATGAGGAGTACCGCAATGTAATCAATATGGCTGACCTTTTACTCAATGATGGGGTTGGAATTAAGATGGGCGCCAGATTATTTGGTGTTCAGCTGAAGGAAAATTTAAATGGGACAGATTTCATTCCTGAATTGCTGCAATTAGCAGCAGAAAAGGGCTTTACGGCTTATTTGCTTGGGGCAGGACCTGGAGTGGCTGGCAAAGCGGCTGAGCATTTGCAGAGAGCCATTCCTGGTTTGCGAATTGTCGGCTATCGGAGCGGTTATTTCAGCAAGGAAGAGAATGATGCGGTAGTCCATGAGATCAATCGGTTAAAGCCAGACATCTTAATTGTTGGCAGAGGAGTCCCGATTCAGGAGAAATGGATTTCAGATAATAAAGAATCTCTGAATGCCACTATCATTCTGGGTGTCGGTGCCTACATTGATTTTGCTTCAGGCAGAATCCCGCGCGCACCGCAAATAATCAGGAAACTGAGGCTGGAATGGGTCTATCGCCTGCTGCTAGAGCCTAAGCGGATGTGGAGAAGATACTTAGTTGGCAACTTCCAATTTTTCTATTATGTAATAAAGAACAAGAATTTGTTTAATCGAAAAGCTGAGGTTCAAGGTCCATAAGGGGAGGATTAAGTAGTATGCAGCCGAAGGTCTGTACGATAATCGTCAATTATAACGGAACGGAAGATACAATTGCCTGTCTTGAATCGTTAAGCAAGGCAACCTACTCCAACCATACCGCAGTTATTGTGGATAATGCCTCGAAGGAAACCAGCAGTCTAAAAAACTATGTTGAGGATGCAGGATTTCATTTTTTCGGGCTGAAGGAAAATGGGGGATTTGCTGCCGGCAATAATAATGGCATCCGCTATGCACTTGAGTGTATAGCGGATATTGATTACTTTTTGCTCCTCAATAATGATACAGAGGTTGATCCGCATTTCATTGAGCCATTAGTGGAGGAATGTGAGAAGGATCCCCAAGTAGGAGCTTGCGGGTCCCATATTAACTATTATGCCAATCGGGATGAGACTTGGTTTGGGGGAGGAGATATCAAGTGGCTGACAGGACGAGTCTTGCATAAAACCCGTGAACGAGGCAAGGGGGAGCCGAGTGATGAGAACTTCCTGACAGGATGTGTGTTTTTATTTCCGGTTTCTATGCTGGATAAAGCGGGATTTCTGGATGAGGATTATTTTCTCTACTATGAAGATGCCGCATACAGTCTGGAGATTCGTAAAGCAGGCTATCGTTTAAGATATGTTCCGCAATCACTTGTCTATCATAAGGTTTCAGCGACAACTGGCTATCGGTCGCCGCTCTCAAACTACTATGGTACGAGGAATAATCTGTTGTTTATGTCCCTTTATGCGAAAAAACCAGTATTCCTCATGTTCCTTCTGTATTTTTTCGTGAAGAATACCGTGAAATATATTTGGTATATCGGAAAAGGAAAGCAGTTCAAACGGGTGAGCCTAGCTATCAAAAAAGCATTTTATGATTTTGCGACTGCTGTAAGCGGAAAGCGTGAATACCCATTTATGTAACGAAGGTTATCCGGTATAAAGGAGGAGCTTATTATCAAGTATTTAAATGGTCTCATTCCTCATGCTCTTAAGAGGGGAATTAGAGTGCACGCATTTAAGAAAAGTAATAAGTCGGTATTTATTGGACCTTATGTGGAGGTTGATCCAGCGACAACGAAGGTTGGGAAGAATTGTGCCTTGAATTTTTATACGAGAATCTCGAATTCAGATGTGGGTGATTACACGTATTTCTCGGCAAACTGTCATGTTATGTATGCCAGTATAGGTTCGTTTTGTTCTATCGGACCTGGTACCATGATTGGGCTAGGCAGCCATCCTATAGACTTTGTTGCCACTTCTCCTATTTTCTATTCCACTTCTAAGGTTGTTAATAACATCAACTGGGTGGACCGAGACTATTATGAAGAATTCGCGCAAGTGAAAATGGGGGATAATGTTTGGCTGGGAGCCAATGTATACGTTATGAACGGTATTGAAATAGGCGAAGGCGCTATATGTGCAGCTGGTTCCGTCGTTACGAGGGATGTCCCTCCATATGCCATTGTGGGGGGAGTACCGGCAAAAGTAATTAAATACCGTTTCGATGAACAAACCATTGAACAGCTTCTCCAATTGGGACTTTTCAAGAAAAGTGAAGAATGGCTGAAGAAACATTTGTGTGGAGCTATTACTCCTGCAGACCTGCTGGAAAGTAAGATCGCAATGGAGGCATAATTGAAAATTTAACAAGGGTAAGAGAGAGGAAAGTCATCTAAGGCAAAAAGCCCTAGATAAGGAGGAGCGATGTTTGGAAAGAGACTAAAGGAGTTGAGAGAGGAGAGGGGGCTCTCTTTGTCAGAATTGGCTGCAAGGTCAGGAGTAGCAAAATCTTATTTAAGCAATATCGAGCGAGATAAGATGACCAACCCGAGTCTTGAAATACTGACGAAAATTGCTGGTGTTCTTGATATTACTCCACAGGTTTTAATATCGATGAATAAGGATGTCGAAAAAGATAATGAACAAACCGATCTTGAAAGGCTCGCTCTTAAGGAGGGAATCAATCAAGCTCAGCTGAAAGAATACAGTGATTTAATAGAATTTATTAAATGGCGATCGAGTAAAAAGGAGTAAACCAATGATTCCAATAATCATGCAAGTCCGCTTGACTTCTCTTTTGAAGGACACAAAATTTTGGCTGGCAATCTTGATTTTTATGGGACTCCTTTCTGTACTTGCTATTAAATTGAAGCCGGCTGATGAGCCGACAGTTCTGCCTTCTATTCGTAAGCCGGTTGAAGAAGTATTAGCTAAGACCATTGATCTTCAGAGTGAGATTGATCAAGCGAGTATCAATGGCGGCGGCATTGTAGCTGTTCCAAAGGGCATGTATGTGGTAGATGAACCTATTATTTTGAAGTCGAATGTTCATCTGAAGGGTGCAGGGATGGGTGAATCGATCCTTCGTTTAAATTTGGAGAAAAGCAAAGGGAGCGAAGATGATTCATCTATATTAATGACAGAGCCAAATGCTCAGAATATCCAGATTAGTGATCTCACATTTGATGGAGAGAAAGACAAGCGCAGAGCACAAATCAATGATTCATATTCACATACTCTTATTCTTCAATTTGTTGATACATTCGAAATCAGCCGAGTAGAAGTTCTTCGGTCGCCAAGTGCTTCCATCATGCTCTTCAATTCAAAAAATGGCACAGTGAAGGACTCAAAGATTGTAGATGGAGGTTCTAATGGAATTATTGGCTTGCAGAAAACAGAAAATGTTCAAATCATCCAGAATGAAATTGATCATACGGATCATCAAAATGGGATATTCATCAGCTATCAGGAAGGAAAGTCAAGCCGGAATGTCATCATTGAAGATAATGTGGTTAAGGATGCAGGAGATTTTGGCATTGAAGTTGGTCATTTAGTTGAGGATGGCGATGAGCAGCATGTCAATATTACGGTAAGGAATAACGAGGTAATCGGTTCACGGAATGCAGGGGTGGCGTTTCGAACAGTCAGTGATGGGGTGATTGAGAATAATATCATAAGAGGGTATGGAAAGACCGGCGGATACGGTGGAGACGGCATATTTGTGGAAGGATGGAAGAACCAATCTGCCAATGTAAAAGTTGTTAATAATGTCGTCGAGCAAACCTATAAAACTGGAGAGGCAAATGCCATTTATGTCACTGGCATGAATAATACGACCATAGAAAACAATGAAATCACTGGCAGCAGGGGGAAGGGGTTATTTATTCAGGCCTCTGTCATTGGTGAAGAAACAGGCGACTTTCCAGAAGGAATTCGCTATTACAATTATCTAACCATTCAAGGAAATAAGATTTCTAACGGAAGAATGGAGGGAATCCATCTACAGGGATATAAGGCAGAAGGCATAGTCGTAAAAAGCAATGAAATCAATCATAATCTTTCCGCAGGATTAGTTATTGCTAATTTAGATGTCATGAGCAGAGGTCTCGAGGTTAAAGACAACCTTATTAAGGATAACGGATTGGCTGGAATTGATCTATACAGCCAAGAGGATTTCACCCTTGAAGGGAATCAGCTGATTGGGAATGGACAGAAATCAAAGGATAGGAAAAATCGTTCTGCAATCATTCTGTTCAATGTCGGCAATGGCCTGCTTAAACAAAATACATATGAAGACAGCCAAAAGGTTCCGACACAGAAATATTATTTGCACATTGCTGAAACGACTGGACAGGTAAACCAGCAAGGAGCTGTATTTGTTGGGGTGACACCAGCATTAAGTGATGCAACGGGTGATTATGTTGAGTAAGAATCATGTCAATCTGTCTTTTTGAAGAGCAGCCTGTGAAGAAACCCACGAATGACCAAAAAAAATCCCTGTGAAGAAGTCGAAAGGAGAGGAAGCGTGAATAGTCTGCTTTGGAGTAATCAAAACCGGCAATATGTTCAAACGGCAATCGCAGCCATCTTAGCTTTGGCGGTGGGGGCGTTCGCCGCCCTCCCGCTTGCCTATCTTCCTATCATCTTAATCATTATTGCCGTTATCTTTTTCTTTCCTTTAACTGTAGAAAGAGTCTTTCTTTTTATTGCACTAAGTATCTTTATTGATCGTTCATTTATTACCTTCCAAGGCTCTTATATACGAATCTTTCAAATATTGTTCTTAGCGCTCTTTCTTAAATTTACGATAGAGTTCCTGCTTTCTAAAAGGGAACTATATAAGACTCCCTTATTTATCCTGATTAATCTGTGGGTATTCAGCTACTTCTTCAGTATAGGACATTTGATCAGCGTGGGAGATTTTTGGGAATCAGTCGTTGGTCAGCTATTTTTGAATCTGTTTTATTTCATATCTGTTCAATGTATTTACAATAAAGGTCTTGATTTCTTTGATAAAGCTTTGAAGTACACATTGGTATCCGGAATTATTGTAACAGCTGTCGGGATACTGCAATGGATTGGCTTCTTTTTGGGATTTGAATTCGGATTGAGTCATTATGAGGAAATCGGCATTCCGCGTCCATCATCCTTTGCCCATGAGCCCGACTGGTATGGCTTATTTGCAGGATATACCGCTGTCTGGTTTGTGGTGATGTATTTAAGCAGGAATACGCGCTTATTTCCGCCGATGTTTATCCTGATTGGCATGTTCATGAGTTTCATAGGTGTGTTCATCAGTATGGCGAGGGCAAGTATTCTTTCCTTGGCGGTCGCCGTAATTGCCATCTTTATCATTACGAAGAATATGAGGGCAATTAAGCTCTTTGCTTCCTCTGCAGTCATTTTGATTTTGTCAGCTATCATGCTTTTTATCGTGAACCAAGGAATCTTTATGAAGGTCTATGACCGCTTTCATCCAAGCACAAGCCTTGAGACAGACCAAGGGGCTGCAGATAGCCGTTTTGCCTCCATCCAGTTAATGCTGGATTATATCCCGAAGCACCCTATTGTCGGCAATGGGAGCGGCGGGATGGCTGAATTGTCCATGAGGGATGATATCAGACAGGAATATATATATGGAGGAGAGCTCAATGCAGGTAAGGGGAATGCAAATTTATTCTTGACGGTCTTGTTTGATACCGGAATAATCGGGCTTGCCATCTTCCTTTTGATTCTTGGAAGAATCACCTGGATGATTCTTTCGGTTTATGATAAATCCAATTTTATTCCTCTCGGATTCTTGGCAGCCAGTCTGTTTATACTCGTAGATTTTAATTTTAATAATGGATTTAGAATGGGATTTGTCTGGTTTCATGCAGCATTAATTACAAGCTACTTCCTTTTGATAAGAAAAGAAAAACAAACTCTAAAGTCTATACCGAGGGGAGAACGGTCATGATAAAGATCAAACAAAGAGTGGGGATAATCGGGAGCGGTTTTATTGGAAAAGGATTAGTGAAGGCATTAAACCTGTGCCAAGATTTAGAGGTTGTTAAAGTCATGACAAGAACCAGGCTGGATAGGCGGGGCGACTTTCCTTATCCTCATTTATTAACAAATTCCATCGAGGATTGTATTGAACACTCAGATATTATTGTTGAATGCACGGGAGATGTGTTATTCGGAACAGAAATGATTGCAAAGGTAATGGAGGCCGGTCTTCCGGTTGTGACCATGAATACAGAGCTTCAGGTAACGACTGGCTCGTACTTTGCTGGAAAAGGATTTATTACAGAAGCGGAAGGAGACCAGCCTGGGTGCATTGCTGCCTTGCGTGAGAATGCTCTGCAAATGGGGTTTGAACCGCTTGTGTATGGAAATATTAAGGGATTCTTAAATCCTAACCCATCCTTTGAAGATATGCTTTATTGGTCGAAGAGAAATAAGATTAGCCTTGAGATGGTCACCTCCTTTACGGACGGAACAAAAGTCGAATTTGAGCAGACTCTGGTAGCGAATGCCTTTCAAACAAAGCTTCTGCCAAGCGGGATCAGTGGAATAGCTGCTGAGGATTTACTAGCTGGAGCTAATGTATTGGCTATGAGGGCGGAAGAATTCGGTTATCCAATCAGTGATTACGTTCTTTCTGCTAAAGCGCCTGCTGGGGTGTTTGTAACAGCAAGACATCTTGATGGCGAAGGGCAAAGGGATGCTCTTCACTATATGAAGCTTGGGGAAGGACCGTACTATACATTGATTATGCCGTTTCATTTATGCCATCTGGAAGTCGTCAAGACAATCAGGCGAGTAATAGAAAGAAAAGAGATTTTATTGAATAATACAAGCGCCCCTTCTTATAGCATGGGAGCGGTGGCAAAGAAAGACCTTGCTGCAGGAACGCCGATTAAGCGTGGAATTGGAAGCTTTGAAGTTAGAGGGAGAGCAGTGAAGATTAACGATAAGCCTAACCATATCCCGATTGGACTGCTTGATCTGGCTACTATAATCAGACCGGTTGAAGAAGGGGAGATGCTGACATTTGCTGATGTCGATATTCCAGATAGTCTCGCCTATAGAGCATGGATGTCAACGAAGGAGCAAGCCCTTATGCCTCAGGGAATTTAATTAAAGATAGAGGAAGTGAATCATGAGAATTCTTCATGTAATCAGGCAATACAAGCCGGTAATTGGCGGGATGGAAAATTTCGTGGAAAACTTAGCTGTTCACTTGAAGGAAAAAGGCATTGAATCAGAGGTATTAACGTTAAATGCTGATTTCTCCAATGGAGAAAGATTCCCGGAGGCCGAAATCATCAATGGCATAGCGGTAAGGAGAATCCCCTATTTTGGATCTCGGCGCTATCCTATTGCTTTATCGGCTGTTAACTACTTATCAGAATTTGATTTAATTCATATACATGGCGTTGATTTCCTGCTGGATTATCTAGCTGGCTTGAAGCTGATTCATAAAAAGCCCATGATTTTATCTACACATGGAGGTTTCTTTCACACGAAAAAATTCTATTTATATAAGAAACTCCATTTCCATACCTTCACAAAGATGAGTCTGAGGAACATGAGCTGGATTGTGGCAGACAGTGAGCCTGATTATGAAACATTTAAGCCGATTTCACCCGAGCGAATTGAGTTAATCGAGAATGGAATTAACTTCGACCACTATCATACGGTTGCACAGGAAAAGGGAAGAAAGAACCGCTTTATCTTTGTCGGCAGATTTTCTAAAAATAAGCGGATTGATAAGCTGCTTGATCTGGTTGCCCGCTTAAAAACAGAATTTCCAGATGTTCATCTATCGGTTGTTGGAAGGGACTATGATCATTTGAAGGGGGAATTCCTGAACTTGATTGAGCGTTATGATATTGGACATCATGTGACCATCTGTGAGGCTCTATCAGAGGAGGATCTATTAAAGGAAATGGCCGAGGCAGCCTATTTTATTTCAGCTTCTGAGTATGAAGGATTCGGTCTATCTTCTTTAGAAGCTATGGCTGGTGGACGTACAGCCTTCCTGAGCCAGATTCCTTCCTTCAAAAAGATGGTATCAGATGGGAAGAATGGTTATTTGGTTGATTTTGAGGATATGGATTCAGCGGCAGAGAAGATTAAGCAAGTTCTTCGGAGCGGGGCGCATGATTCTGTCAGGTTCGCAGGTGTAGAGACAGCTAGACAACATTCATGGGGAGCTATTGTGGATAAATTCATCAGCATGTATGAGATGGTTCAAAATGAGGAGACAGCACCTGTATCGAAGGTGAAGTGAAGAAAAGGGACGCAAGGAAATTTCCTTGCGCCCTTTCTTTATTGAATGCTGTTTTCCAGGGAATCAAGCAGATCTTGCATTTGATGAAGCTGCGCTTGTTCAGCAATAGTGGAATTGGCAAATGCTGAGGAAAGTTCATTCCTTGCCTTTGCAATCAATTCCGGCTGGCTTCCATTGCTGTTATAGGCTAGTTCAACGGCTTTCTTTGCACGACCAAATAATTCATTCCGCATAATTAAAGCCCCGCAAAGGTATTCTGATTTTTGGATTCAGCTTCTGCCATCGTTAAACGATACGGAAACTTCTCGCTATGCTTAGCGACGGCATCCTTCCCTTGCTGGACAAAGCGTTTGGATTTATTTCTTTTTCCCATGAGAAATACCTCCTGCATTCAATGTTTGACAGAGGACAATTCCTCCGTCCTTTACTATCATGTCCAGGAAGAATTTTTGTTAGTCATGCACTTTTAATATTGAATTTATCTTCAAGGAATACAGCAATTCCGTCTTCCTCATTCGTTAAGGTAATATGGTTAGCGACTGATTTCAATTGTTCAATCCCATTGCCCATAGCCACACCAGTTCCTGCATAATCAATCATTTCCAGGTCATTATCTTCATCGCCAAAAGCAATGATGCGTTGCTTTGGAATGCCTAAATCCTTGGCTACCTTGTCGATGCCGACAGCTTTACTTAATCCGTTCCTGACAATCTCAATGACATGCCATGGATCAGCCCAGCGTCTGTGGTCAATGACTTCTGCGTGAACATCAGATAGATGCTTTCGGATTTGTTTGACATCCTCCTCCTCTGTGTGTATTAGCATGGATGTTGGCGAATCCTGCAGGAAGCGGCGGAGGTCACCAGTTGTGACGCTTGGATTGCCCATCTTGAAGACATCAAGTAATTTCTCATCATGATAATGGAAATAAACATCGTCCTTCACTTCAGCTATAATATTGAAGTAACGGTAGTGATCCAATGCTTCAACAATGTCCTTTGCTACCTTAATATCCAGTGGCGTATGGTGCATTCCCCATGACTTGGATAGGGGATGGTGGACAAATGCCCCGTTAAAGTTCACGATAGGAGTCGTCATGCCAACCTCGCGGTAGTATGGTTCACTTGAGCGGAACGGTCTTCCGGTTGCAATCATGACTTCATGGCCGTTGTTCTTTAAGGTTTGGAGCACGTTTTTGGTTCTTGGTGAAATCGTTTTATCATCTTTTAAG
Source organism: Pradoshia sp. (assembly GCF_051873915.1). Taxonomy (NCBI): domain Bacteria; kingdom Bacillati; phylum Bacillota; class Bacilli; order Caryophanales; family Bacillaceae; genus Pradoshia; species Pradoshia sp. The sequence goes on along the minus strand of NZ_JBJEFJ010000028.1, from coordinate 33,075 downwards.
AGTGTGCCGTCTAAATCCAGCACAATTAAATGTTTTTCTGACATATGGCTCTCCTTTGAATCATCTGAATTTTTAAGGGTATATCATTACCATCATGTGTAATATCTTATATAATCATATCAAGTATAGCCGAATAATGGTATTTATTGATTTGTAAAATATATGTAAAGAGGTGGAGAAGCACAATGATTCAAATAGAGAAAGTAACGGTAGAAGATGTTCCAATGCTGATCATCGGCAAGCAGGATTTGAAGAATATCCCGCTGCCAGGGTTTATTTTTCTACATGGATTCATGAGCGCGAAAGAGCATAATCTTCATTATGCTTATCTCCTTGCTGAGCGTGGGTTCAGAGTGTTTCTTCCAGATGCGATTATGCATGGGGAAAGAGGGGGAGACTATTCAGAAGAGGTGATGTCTAAATCTTTCTGGAAGATTATTCTATCGTCTATTAAAGAATTACCGAAAATTAAGCACTATATAACGGAGTATGGTTATGTGATTCATGATCGAATTGCGCTTGGAGGAACATCTATGGGGGCAATCACAACCTTTGGGGCTCTTACACAATATGAGTGGATTAAGGCAGCTGTCAGCATGATGGGGACTCCTGCTTACCAAGATTTTACCCATGGGATGCTGAAACAAGGGATAGAAGGAATCAGCGAGGCGGAGGTTAAGGAAACCTTGGATGCTTTAACCAAATATGATTTATCCTTGCAGCCTGAAAAGCTGAATGGAAGACCGTTATTTATTTGGCACGGCGAGAAGGACCCGGTTGTCCCGATAGCTGGCATACGCACCTTCCTCGAAAGTCAGGCTCGGCATTTTAAGGATGAGCAGGTTACATATGTGACAGATGAGCAAGCAGGCCATGCGGTTACAAGAAAAGGCTTGCTTGAGGCTGTAAACTGGATTGAAGAAAAGGTCATATAAGGTTCAAAAAATAGCCACTGAACATGAATTTTGGTAGGATTAGGACAAAGAGGTGCAAGGAAAGGAGCTAAAATTAATGGATCAAGATATGAAAGATAGCATTATGGGTGCTTTAGAGGATGTATTAGACCCTGAATTGGGAATTGATATAGTAAATCTTGGACTTGTGTATGATGTTGATATGGATGAGGAAGGCAATACGACTGTCACGATGACTTTGACGGCGATGGGCTGTCCGCTTGCTGGCACAATTGTCGATCAAGTGAAATATGCATTGAAAGATCTTCCTGAAGTGAAGGACGTGGACGTGAATATTGTATGGACGCCTGCCTGGACTAAGGATCGGATGTCCCGTTATGCGAAAATTGCTCTTGGCATTCAGTAAGAGCATATCCTTTATAAAATGATTTTCACCTTTTTGGGAATGATAGTATATAAAGAGTTTGTCTCTTTGAATATTGTCCAGCCAGGGAGGAAAAATCATGAACAATTATCAAATTGCAAAGCTAAATGATCATCAAGTGCAGAAATTGAATGAATATCAAAAGCAATTCAGCGAGGAACTTGGGAAGGATATTATCCTGATTGCTCATAATGATGACCATAATGAAAAGTAACTGTCCAGAGAGCCGGTGGGATGACCATCCGGCTTTTTTTAATGAAATGAAATGGAATGGACTTAACTAATTCCCTCTGGCATAAAGGATAGGAAGAGGATTAGTCACATAAGAAAAAGGGTATGTATCATAAATTAAGGGATTCAAAAATATGACTCTATTGGTAATTATTTATACATAATCAAGGTGTAAGGTAGGATGAAAGAGAGATCGCGATGAATAGGGGGGAGACAAATGAATAATGAACAAATAACAGATATGCTTGACAGGCCCCTCAGGGACTTAAGGATTTCGGTCATTGACCGATGCAATTTGAGGTGCCAATACTGCATGCCTGCTGATCAGGAGTATACCTTCCTTCCAAAGGAAGAGCTCTTAACATTTGAAGAAATAGAACGAACAGCCTCTGTTTTTGCTGAGCTCGGGGTAAAGAAGATTCGCTTGACTGGAGGAGAGCCGCTTCTTAGAAGAGATTTACCTGTACTGGTAAATATGCTGTCCAGTATCAAAGGGATAGAGGATATTGCTTTGACGACGAATGGAATCCTGCTTCCAAAGCAGGCGAAAGCCCTTAAGGAAGCGGGGGTTAACAGGGTCAATATTAGTTTGGACAGTATAAATGAATCTTTATTTAAGCTGATAAATGGAAGAGGAATAGGGACAAAACCTGTTGTAGATGGGATTCGGGCTGCTAAGGAGGCCGGCTTTGAGACGAAGGTGAACATGGTTGTCAAAAAAGGAATGAATGATGACCAGATTATCCCGATGGCAGAATTTTGCAGAGAAGAGGGTGTGCAGCTTCGTTACATAGAATTCATGGATGTCGGCACGACTAATGACTGGAAGATGGATGAGGTTATTACGAAGAAGGATATCTTTGTCCTATTGAATGAGCGGTTTGAACTTGAGCCGCTAGACCCGGATTACTTTGGTGAAGTAGCGAAGAAATACCGTTATAAGGATACGAATACCCTAGTTGGATTTATTACCTCCGTTTCAGAATCATTCTGCGGCAGTTGCACGAGGGCAAGATTATCAGCAAATGGTCATGTATATACATGCTTATTCAGTGAGGCTGGCCATGATATAAGAGACCTGCTGCGCAGTTCGAGTGAGAATGAACTTTTACGCGAACGAATTGTATCGATTTGGAACCATCGTCATGACCGTTATTCTGACCAGAGAACCGAAGCTGCATCTAAGCTGCGAAAGAAAATTGAAATGTCCTATATTGGCGGATGAAAAAAAGCACCCATTTTCCTGGGTGCTCATCTTCATGTGAGGCTTGCTAGTTTCTTCGTCAGCTGTTTGCTCCAGGAGGCTGATAATGCCTCCTCGTTTAAAAGCCGCTTAATTTGTTCAGAAGGGGTATCATCTCCATACATAATGGTGTTTGCTGAAGCAACAGTAATCCCGCCTTTGCCCCTTTCTTTAAGAATGGCGCTGTCACCTGCTTGAAGGCTGCCTTCTTTCAATACGCGGAAATAATAACCGGAATAGCCTGTCTGCCTAATCCACACAGGCAGCTGAACGAGATTGTGCCTTGCAGCGATTTTATAGCAAGGTTCCCGCGGCTGGGATACTTGCAGAATGCATTCCCCGATAGAGAGAATATCGCCAATCATGATTGAATCCTCTCTGAGACCGCTGACTGTTAAATTTTCTCCAAAGGAGCCAAAAGGGAAGGCTTGGCCAATCTTTTCGGTAAAAAATGCATAGTTTTCCGCTGCATATGCACAAACGGCTTTATCTGGGCCGCCATGATGCTTCGTATCGGCTTGAATGTCGCCATCTAGGTTCGTGAGGGTGACATAAATCGGTTCTGTGACTGCCTCTTTAAAGATGGCTGATTGTACGATCTTGCTGCGGTAGGGCAATGGTTTGGGCGTACCAATGCGCACGCTTTCGATATGGCCTTCTAGCATGATGAATCCCGCCTTTCATGTATAAGATTGATTATAGCAGGATATTGTAAATTTCAAAATATTGGTTGATAGATAGAATGAAAATGAGGTGGAAAGAAAGATGGAGATGAGGAAACCGATACCGGTAGGGGAAGCTGTTCAAAGAGTTATGGAGCATGCGCTGATTGGACAGGATGAATTACTGCCTATACATACTTGCTTTAATGAAACACTCGCACAAGATATAACCGCAACTCATGATGTACCTTATTTTGATCGCTCCCCATATGACGGGTTTGCTATACGTTCGAGGGATACACTTCATGCATCAAGGGATTTCCCGGTTGAATTTGAAGTGATCGAAGAGATTGGTGCTGGTATGGTTGCGACAAGAAAGCTTGAGGATAACCAAGCTGTCAGAATCATGACAGGCGCTCAAATGCCGGCAGAGGCAGACGCTGTTATCATGCTTGAGCTCGTTCGTGAAATAAAACGGGACGGCAGGAACTTCATCCAGATCAAGCGTAAGGTGAAAGAGGGAGAGAATGTATCGTTTAAGGGGGAGGATGCGAGGAAGGGAGAGTTGCTCGTAAAGAAGGGAACAAAGTTGAACCCGGGAATTAAGGCGGTTTTAGCGACATTTGGCTATACGAAGGTCCCCGTGGCGAAGAAGCCTGTTATCGGTCTTTTTGCAACGGGAACGGAGCTGCTTGATGTGGGTGAGGAACTGCAGCCAGGAAAGATACGAAACAGCAATTCCTATATGCTGGCTGACCAGATTAAGAGAGCTGGAGGGGATGTGAAATTTTTCGGTATCTTGCCTGACGATCTTGAAGGGAGCTATTCGGCTATAAGTGATGCTTTGGATAAAGTGGATCTGCTGATTACGACTGGCGGGGTTTCGGTTGGTGATTATGATTATATGCCCGATATTTATCATCGCCTTGGGGCGCGTGTTCTGTTTAATAAGGTTGCCATGAGGCCGGGCAGCGTGACAACTGTTGCAGCCATGGGAGGGAAAATCCTCTTCGGCTTATCCGGGAATCCCTCAGCAAGCTATGTTGGTTTTGAATTATTTGTCAGGCCAATCATCCGCACAATGCTCCACTCACCAAATCCCCACCTTAAGAGAGTGAGCGCTGTACTCGGTGAGGATTTCACAAAGGCAAACCCCTTTACCCGCTTTGTCAGGAGTCGTACTTATTACGAGGATGGCCGGCTTTGTGTCGTTCCGAGTGGAAAGGATAAGTCCAATATGGTGATGAGCTTAGTTACTGCCAATTCTTTTGCCATTCTCCCCGGCGGGACAAGAGGGTATCAAAAGGGGGAAGAGGTGGATATTCTCTTGCTTGAGGATGAAGAAGGGAGTGCATGGCCTTGGTAGCACCTGTTTGGCAAGTGGTCGGCTATCAAAATAGCGGTAAAACGACATTTATTCTTTCAATGATTGCTTATTTAAAAGAAAAAGGAATAGAGACAGCCGTGCTTAAGCATCATGGCCATGGTGGTAAGCCTGATTCAACTGCATGGAAGGATTCCGATAAGCACTTCCATGCAGGAGCGGCAGCAGCACTAGTGGAAGGAGAAGGATTCATCCATCTGCAAGGTCGGATGGATGAGGAATCCTTTTTGCATAAAAATCTAGCCTTATTAATGGTCTTTAATCCGGAAATTATTATCTTAGAGGGATATAAGAAGGCACCGTACCCTAAGATTGTGCTGATTCGTGAGGAAGAGGATCTGTCTTTATTAGAGGAATTAACGAATTGTCAGGCAGTACTTCTTTGGCCTGAAGTAAACAAGAACCATGAATGGATTCCCTTTGACGTGGCAGTTTTTTCATTAGAGGAGAATATGCAGATCTTTGAATGGTTGATGGGAAAAATGAAATTAAATCACGAAAGGATATGAGCGTTTACCGCCCGAAAGAACTGGGCGGTGCGCTTTTTTATTTATGTTCCTGATGATTTATTTTTAGGAGATACATAGGGATGGAAAAGGGAATAAATGTATAAAATGATATTTCGCAGTTTGTTAGAAAGGATAAACGAATTGCGTGTATGAATCTGATTGTTTGGAATATGAATTGTTCAAAGAATCTTAGGGGGATTATTCTGTTTAAAATATTATAAAAATACATTTGATTTTATAATTATACATAACTATAATAAATAGATATTACTGAATTTTAAAAAATTGTTAAGAGGTGGAATATAAATGAATGTCTCTGTTGTTGGTGCGACTGGCTATAGCGGAATGGAATTGATTCGGCTTTTGGCAAATCATCCTTCCTTTTCTTTATCAGGTGTATATTCCTCTTCGACAGCCGGTTCAAGGCTAGACTCAGAGAACAAGCAATTGCACGGCTTAACACAGCTAATATTGAAGGTGTACGATGCCGATGAGATTGCAAATACAAGCGATCTCGTATTCTTGGCTTTGCCAAGCGGAATTGCAAAGAAATTGGTACCTGGATTATATGAGAAAAATCTGAAGATCATTGACTTGTCGGGGGATTTAAGACTAAAGGGACAAGGTGAATATGAGAAATGGTATAAACAGCCGGCTGCTAAAGCGGAATATGTGCAGGAAGCTGTTTATGGATTGTCAGAGTGGAACCGACAGGAAATCGCAAATGCCAGGCTGATCGCTAATCCAGGCTGCTATTCAACCGCTTCCCTTCTAGCACTTGCACCCCTGGCAGCCAATGGATTGATTGAATCGAGCGACATCATTATCGATGCTAAGTCAGGTATATCAGGGGCAGGGAAAAAGAGTACGGATACGACTCATTATGCTCAGACAAATGAGAACCTATCGATATATAAAGTCCATAAACATCAGCATATCCCAGAAATTGAACAGCAACTGAGGCATTGGGATGCTTCCCTTGAACCGGTCATGTTTACGACTCATCTTGTCCCGATGACAAGAGGAATCATGGCAACCATACATGCAAAGGTAAAAAAGGGTGTGACAGCAAGCAAAATTGAAAGGACTCTAGTGGATCACTATGGAGACGAACCTTTCATTCGGCTGAGAGGGGATAATCAATTCCCATCAACCAAGGAAGTGTATGGCACGAACTACTGTGATATCGGCTTTCGAATGGATGAAAGGACTGGCAGAGTCACACTTGTATCTGTGATTGACAATCTTGTTAAAGGGGCTGCGGGTCAAGCGGTCCATAATGCAAATATCATGATGGGACTTGAGGAGACTGAGGGTCTGCGCTTAGTTCCAGTGTTCCCGTAAAGAGAATGATGGAGAGGAAGGTATGTATGAATGCAGAGGTGAAGGAGTTAATGAAAGCAATCGACGGCGGTATCTTGGCACCGAAGGGATTTTGGGCAGAAGGAATTCATGCTGGGCTTCGCTATTCACACAATGATTTAGGAATTCTTTATTCAGAGAGGCCGGCACAGGCAGCAGCGGTATATACATTGAACTCTTATCAGGCAGCGCCAATCCATGTTACGAAGGAGAGCATTGCAAAAAACGGTACCCTGCAAGCATTGGTTGTGAACAGTGCCTGTGCAAATGCATGTACTGGAGAACGCGGATTAAAGGACGCCGAAACGATGCGGGCAGCAGTTGCTGATAAGTTCGGCTTAACCCCCTATGATGTAGCTGTCGCATCAACGGGAGTGATTGGTCAATTCCTCGAGATTGAGAAGATTACAGCCGGTATTAAAGAGATTGAACTCACAAAGGAATCGTCCGGCGGGGAAGGTTTTGAAAAGGCAATCTTGACGACAGATACTTGTACGAAAAAGTGTGCGTTTGAAGCCGTTATCGATGGAGTGACTGTTTCCATGGGAGGGGCGGCTAAAGGCTCTGGTATGATTCATCCCAATATGGCAACAATGCTTGGGTTTGTGACCACGGATGCTAAGGTTGAGCAGAAATCACTTGAACGTGCGTTAAGGAAGGTGACCGATATCTCCTTTAACCAGATTACCGTTGACGGAGATACCTCCACAAATGACATGGTTCTAGTTATGGCTAACGGTGCCGCCGGAAATGAGCTGTTGAATGAAAACCATCCTGATTGGCTTATCTTTATGACCTTGCTGAAGGAGACATGTGAATGTCTCGCAAAGAAAATAGCTCGTGATGGAGAGGGTGCGACGAAATTAGTGGAGGTTCATGTGACTGGTGCAGAAACTGACCTAGAAGCAAAGACCATCGCCAAGACAGTGATTGCTTCTAATCTCGTTAAGACGGCCGTTTATGGTGCAGATGCAAACTGGGGAAGGATTGTTGGTGCAATGGGACGCAGCAATATCCCGTTTAATCAGGAAAGGGTTAGTATTTCCTTTGGTCCTGTTGAAGTCTTTCATCACGGTACTCCGGTCATTTTTGATGAGGAAAAGGCGCGTGATTATTTGCTTGGAGATGAAGTGCAGATTCTCATCCAATTGGCGGATGGACTTGGTGCAGGCAAGGCATGGGGCTGCGACTTGACCTATGATTATGTCAAAATCAATGCCAGCTATCGAACGTAGGGGAGACGGGCAGATGAAAACCATAGTAATTAAATGCGGCGGCAGCATCATTGGCCGCTTATCAGATCAATTCTTTGACAGTTTGGCTGAATTGCGAAGTGAAGGATATTCATTCGTGTTTGTTCACGGCGGAGGACCAGACATTAATGAGATGTTGGATAGGTTTGAAGTTCCTGTTCAATTTGAGAATGGTCTCAGGAAGACAACGAAGGAGACGCTGGAAATTGCCGAGCTGGTTCTAGCCGGCAAAACGAACCGGCAGTTAGTGCATATGCTTCAATCTCATGGTTTTAAAGCGGTTGGCTTAAATGGTTCGGATGGTGCGATTCTGGAGGCAGAGCATATTGATCAAGCGGCACTTGGAGAAGTTGGAAAAATCCGAAAAGTCGATACCACCCTGCTTGATGTTCTTTTGGCTAAAGAGGTGTATCCAGTTCTGACACCGATTTCCCTTAATCAAGACGGGGGGAAACTGAATGTAAATGCGGATACTGCTGCAGGAGCTGTTGCTGCGGCGCTCCATGCAGAGCTGTGTATATTTATTACAGATGTAGCCGGGATAAGAAATGGTCCCAGCACGATTGACCATATAACGGAGGCGGAGATTCATCAATTAATTGATACAGGCACGATTTATGGGGGCATGATTCCCAAGGTGAACGCCGCCATACAGGCGAAGCAAGAAGGAGCCTCAACCATTCTCATAACGAGTGGAGTATCCCGTTTCTTTTCGAATAAAGAGTGGAAGGGTACGTTTCTTGGGGCCTAAAGAAAGGGTGGAAAGCATTGTCATCATTACTTCCGGTATATAAAAAATGGGGAATTACCCCGGTTAAGGCCAAAGGGACTTGGCTTTCAGCAGAGGATGGAAAGGACTATCTGGATTTCACCTCGGGTATTGGAGTAGTCAATCTCGGTCATGGTCATGAGGAGGTCATGATGGAGGTTCAAGCACAGCTAGCGCGCTTTTGGCATACCTCCAATCTATTTCAGCTTCCTATTCAAGAGGAAACTGCGTCCCTATTGGCTCAGTTGAGCGGACTTGACAAGGTATTCTTCTGCAACAGTGGTACAGAAGCAAATGAGGCAGCACTGAAGCTTGCTAGAAGAGCAACAGGGAAAACAACTATAATCACGTGCAGCCAATCCTTTCATGGAAGAACATTTGGAGCGATGGCAGCGACTGGACAGAGTTCCATTCATAGTGGGTTTGGCCCCGTGCTAGAAGGGTTCAGCTATCTTCCATTTAATGATTTGGAGGCTTTCGAACAGGAGATAGATGAAGAAACAGCTGCAGTCATGGTAGAGGTAATTCAGGGAGAAGGCGGTGTTATTCCTGGAACAGAAGTATTTCTGTCAGGGTTGACCGAAATTTGCCAAAAGAACAATGCCCTCTTGATCATTGATGAGGTGCAAACGGGGAATGGACGGACCGGTTATCCATTTGCTTATTTGAAATATCCGAATGTGAAGCCTGATATCATCACGACGGCAAAGGGTCTTGGCAATGGACTGCCAATTGGCGCTGTTATCGCAAAGGCTGAACTAGAGGAGGCATTCTCACCGGGAGTTCATGGTTCAACCTTCGGGGGTAACCCCATATCTCTTGCTGCGAGCAAGGCTGTTCTCACAAAAATGAACGATGAAACCTTCCTGCAAGAGGTGAGAGAGAAATCAGCCTGGTTTATGGATAAATTGAAGGAGCTCGCTGAGCGTTCGCCGGCAATTAAAGAGGTTCGGGGAGAAGGCTTTATGATTGGTCTTGAGATGTATCATGAATCTGCTCCCTATATAATGAGCCTGCAGGAACAGCAATTATTAGTACTGACTGCTGGAGCAAATGTTGTGAGGCTGCTTCCGCCTTTGACCGTGACTAGGGAAGAATTATCAATCGCTTTAGAGAAAATAGAAGAAGTATGCGGGCTTAAAGTCTCTAACTAGAAATTCATGAATGGAAGCATAATTGGGAGAGGGGAAATGCAGGTTGAGAATTATGTATGGAATCAAACCAATCGTAAATCAGAAGGATTTTTTGGAAATGGGAGAGCTGACATGTGAACAGCTAGCAGACCTGCTGGACCTTGCGGAGGAATTGAAGGCCCGCATGCAGGCTGGATATTCCGATCTTCCTCTTAAAGGGAAGATACTCGGCATGATTTTTGAGAAGAACTCTACAAGAACACGGGTTTCTTTTGAAACCGGCATGCTTCAGCTTGGCGGAAGCGCTATTTTCTTAAGTGGTCATGATACACAGCTCGGACGGGGAGAGCCGATAAGTGATACTGCTCAAGTGTTATCAGAGTATGTAGATGGATTAATGATTCGAACACATGAACATGAGCGGGCCCAAGCTTTAGCTGAATTTGCAACTGTCCCTGTTATTAATGGATTGACCGATTTGGAGCATCCATGCCAAGCATTGGCAGATTTATTGACAATTAAGGAAATGAAGGGTGTGCTTTCCGGGGTAAAACTGGCTTATATTGGTGACGGGAATAATGTAGCGAACTCCTTGCTGGTTGCTGGTGCACTGGCCGGTATGCATATTGTCTGTGCGACTCCGCCTGGTTATGAGCCAGACGAGGAAGTGGTAGATAAGGCAAAAAGAGCGGCGAAAGGTACGGGAGCGAAAGTAGAGGTTATGCAAGACCCATATGAAGCTGCTCAAAATGCAGACGTGATTTATTGTGATGTCTGGACGAGCATGGGGCAGGAATTAGAAAATGAAAAAAGGCTGAAGGATTTCGCAGCCTACCAAGTCAATGAAGAGCTGACTGCTTGTGCGAAAGAGGATTATCTGTTTATGCATTGCCTGCCGGCCCATCGTGGTGAAGAGGTAACAGCCGCTATCATTGATTCAGGGCATTCTGTAGTTATGAAGCAGGCTGGCAACCGTCTGCATGCACAAAAAGCCTTGCTTGTTGATTTAATGGCAACGCCAAGGCAGGCATGAATAAATGGAAAATGGGGATTCTAGAAGAGAAAAGGAGGGATTTTCTTGGGACAGAATCGTCATTTTAAGCATGGACAGAAGGCGCCGAATAACGGTGAGTATATTGAGATCGGAGAAACAGGAAGCAATATTGTTAATCCGAAGAAAATTCGATTGAAGGCCGGAGATGCGTTTCCGGAGAACTCGAATCATAATAGACATTGGACATATGTCAGAAAGCCGTAAGGAAATGATATTACGGTAAGCAAAAAGGACAACCGAAGGGCTGTCCTTTTTGCTTATTGCGTTCATCCATTAATGATGCTCTTGTACAGGTTCATTTGGAATGATCGCCGCAACGATAAGAATCAAAACAGTGATGACGACAGCGAGAATAGATGCAGTGCTAAATACATATTCTCCACCTTCGACCATAGAGCTCGTTACGTACATGACCATATGTGTTAATGCAAATGTCCAGATAAATGTAAAAAGATATTTCAACTTGTTCACCCCGTTCATCTACAATCATTAATTATTCTATCATAGATCAAATAAGCTGGAAACTATTTCGTTAAGCTAATTTTTCCAAATATATATCCATTATCATTCCCCAAACACATGAAATTATGTATCCATCTACATAAGAGCAGGAAAGGGGGGAATGCCCGGACACCTTCCTGCACTTCTACATACATTATCAAAGTACCAATTAGTAAGGGGAAAATGATGATGAATCAAAAAACATTTCGATTTAATCATGAATGGACAACCATCTTTTACCCGGAACGGCCGAGCGGTTTTTCAATCCTGCTTGTAGGCGGGGAAAGACATTATATCCATGAAAAAACGAACTTTTGGATGGAGCATCCTGGTAAAAGACAAATGGTGGATCATCTTTTAGGGAAGGGGTACACCCTTTTTGCCACAAACCTCGGTGCCCATTGGGGAAAGGAAGGAGCCTCTGACACACTTGCTGAACTATATGCTCATTTCATCCGTCATGAAATTGTGAATGATAAAATTCATCTTCTGGCTGAAGGAACAGGTGCACTTCTTCTTGAAAGCCTCTGCGTGCTCCTTGATGGAAAGATACGCTCTATAGCGATGGTCGATCCGGAATTATCTTTGCTAAAGCGTTATGAAAAAGAAAAAGAAAATAAATTCTTTCATAAAAAATTTATGAAAGAAATAAGCCATGCATATAATATGGAAACCGCTGATGCGGCTAACTGGCTTAAAGGCAGGCATGACTGCCGAATTCCTGAAGAGATTCCTGTCCTGTTGATGCATGTGATAAATTCCTACGAAAAAAATCTAAAAGCACATTATCAGCATATCGCATCCACTCACCCGCATTTTGACATCAACTATATAACCCCTGAGAAGCGATACAGTATCCCATATCAAATGAATTCATTCTTTAAGAGGCATGAAAAACAATTATAAGAGAGCATAACCCCTGTTTCCCATGCATAATGTGTAGAAAACGGCAGGGGGTTTTACTATGCCAAGGAATATCGTTATGTCGCCATTTTCGTTTGTGGCCTTTGAGCTATGCTCGCAGCTGATGGAAGACGGTCAAGAAGTGATTGGTATTGAACCCTCTTTACCCTATTTAGATAAGGGGGTTAGAGAAGAAAAGGAATTATATATCGGCCGAAATGCCAATTTGCTCTTGTATTCAATAGAGGAATTTTCATTCAGTAAGGAAGAGGATTCTATTCTGTATGTATACCAAGAGGACATAAGCTTGCCTGATGTTGAGGAATTTTTGGAACTGAATAAGAAAAAGACCGGCAAGATTGTTTATATCACTGGTAATCACCAGCGGCCTCTCATAGATGTAATGAAGTGGTCTGAATCAAATGTTCAGATTCAGCTGCCAGATGTGTATGGACCATGGAGGGAGGAGGGTGTCTTTGAACAATGTCTTACGGGAGGCTCATTTCCTTTCGAAGAATATGAGAAGGCAGACCGGGGGGACCTCCTTTATATTGATGATGCGGTCATGAGTATTCTGGAGATTGCTGAATCGAAGAGCGGGAACTATCAGCTGAGGTCTGGTGTGGAAAATCATTGGTATGAGGTACTAAAGGAGCTTGGATACCATATTATCTATGACAGAGAACGGGAGATGCCGGGAAGGGCCTTCCCTTCCAATAAAGAAGAGGAGCAGGTTTATGTTGTGAATGCTCCCATAAAGCCGGAAAAGGGCGTAGAGATGCTGCGAAGGCATGTCAACCAAGTCAGGAAAAGGAGCCTATTTCGTCAGGGCTAACCATTGTATGCCAAATAAGAAAAATCCCCTTTCTCTTCTACATGAAAGGGGATTCAATTTGCTGAGGGGGCTGGGGGATGTCAAAAAGGAAGATAGATTACTTATCGATGGCCATGAAGCATTATCCGGAAATCAAGAAAAGAATGGCGGAGAGCACTCTCGATATTCACAAGAGAGATTTAATCCCCTTTATGGACATATTTACAAGTATCATGAATGATGCCTATGAAAAAGGCTTTAAGGATGGAAAGGCAGCCAGGAAATAAAGGCTATTTTGAAATAAACTTTGAAATAAAGGACGGAATTTTGCGCAAGACTGGTGATAGCTCAGATACGCTGTTGAGCAGGGTATCTGAGTGCTCCATTAGTTTAACAATATCGATTTGCTGATTGGATGATTGGGATGGCTTCGCTGAGGCTGTCTCTTTTTTATTGGGACGAGGACCGAACATGAGACGGTCTAAGCCATCACC
>NZ_JBJEFJ010000028.1:0-19325 GCF_051873915.1 Pradoshia sp. | reverse complement strand
CTGTCTCTTTTTTATTGGGACGAGGACCGAACATGAGACGGTCTAAGCCATCACCTTCCTCTTGCCTCTTCCATAAGCCATCACCGTCTTCTTGCCTCTTCCTAGGGAATAGATCCATGAAATAACACCTCCATACGTTTAGTTGTCTACATTAGAATATGAATAATCTGTCCAAGTGGATATGACATTCACCTTATTCCAAAAAATTTCTTGCAAAGAGGAATGGCTTCTTTTAAAATTAGTACCAAGTCTTAATATCAATTAATAAAACATGAACATTAGGAGAGGTGCTATGATGAATGCTGGCATATTAGGAGTAGGGAGATTCCTGCCGGAAAAAGTGGTCACCAATTTTGATTTAGAAAAGACCGTAGACACTTCAGACGAATGGATTCGTACACGCACTGGCATTGAGGAAAGAAGAATCGCTGATGAGCGGATAGATACTTCTGACATGGCGTATGAAGCAGCTGTCCAAGCATTAAAGGATGCTGCTATTACAGCAGAGGAGATTGATTTGATTTTGGTTGCAACGGTTACCCCTGATAAGGCTTTTCCGTCAGTTGCTTGCATCATTCAGGATAAGCTGGGTGCAAGTAAGGCTGCGGCCATGGATATCAGTGCTGCCTGTGCCGGATTTACATATGGAATTGTTACTGCCTCACAATATATAAAGTCTGGTGATTACTGCCACATTCTTGTAGTTGGTGTAGAAAAACTATCAAAGATTACGGATTGGAATGACCGTAATACAGCTGTACTGTTTGGAGATGGAGCAGGTGCTGTCGTGATGGGGCCAGTCAGTGAAGACAGAGGAATTCTCTCGTTTGAGCTTGGTTCTGACGGGTCGGGCGGAAAGCATCTAGAGAAAGCGGATGAGTTCATTACAATGAACGGTCGGGAAGTATTTAAATTTGCGGTCAGACAAATGGGTGAGTCCTCTCTTAATGTATTGAAGAAAGCTGGTTTAACGAAGGAAGAGGTTGATTTCCTCATTCCTCATCAAGCGAATATTCGTATTATGGAAGCGTCTAGGCAGCGTTTAGAGCTTCCAGTTGAAAAGATGTCTAAAGTTGTTCATAAATATGGAAACACTTCATCAGCCTCGATTCCGATTGCATTATGTGAAGAAGTAGAAGCTGGGAGAATAAAAGACGGGGATTTAATTGTCCTGGTTGGATTTGGTGCCGGTCTCACTTGGGGTGCGGCCGCTATACGCTGGGGCAAATAAACGAATGATTGAGATCACATAGAAGGAGCGATTGTACATGGAGCTGAAACGAGTTGTTGTGACAGGCATGGGAGCTGTTTCTCCATTAGGAAATTCTGTCAAAGAGAATTGGGAGAAAGCTATTAATGGTGTATCTGGGATAGGGCCTTTGACAAGAGTGAATGCAGACGAATTTCCGGCAAAGGTTGCCGGAGAAGTAAAAGACTTCGAAATAACGGATTATGTGGACCGTAAGGAAGCAAGGAAGATGGACCGCTTTACTCACTATGCCATTGCGGCAGCCAAGATGGCAGTAGAGGATTCTAAGCTGGAGATTACACCGGAAAATGCTGAGCGAGTAGGCGTTTGGATTGGATCGGGAATTGGCGGAATGGAAACCTTTGAACAACAATATGATGTGTTCTTAAAAAGAGGCCATAGACGTGTAAGTCCGTTTTTTGTACCGATGCTGATCCCAGACATGGCGAGCGGCCAAGTCTCCATCATGCTTGGGGCTAAGGGAATTAACTCCTGTACAGTTACCGCTTGTGCTACAGGGACAAATTCAATCGGCGATGCCTTCAAAGCCATTCAGCGCGGGGATGCTGACGTCATAGTCACCGGTGGAGCGGAGGCGCCGATTACGAGAATGGCCTTGGCGGGTTTCTGCGCCAATACAGCTCTTTCCACGAATCCAGACCCAGATTCAGCTAGCAGGCCATTTGATAAGAATCGAGATGGCTTTGTCATTGGAGAGGGAGCAGGCGTACTGGTGCTAGAGGAGCTATCCCATGCAATGAAGCGAAATGCGCCAATCTATGCGGAAATTGTTGGATATGGATCTACTGGTGATGCTCACCATATTACAGCTCCTGCACCTGAGGGAGAAGGCGGTGCGAGAGCAATGAAAATGGCTCTTGATGATGCCAAGCTTTCCTCTGACGCCATTGATTACATTAATGCACATGGAACGAGTACTGAATACAATGACTCTTTAGAAACAATGGCCATTAAATCTGTGTTTGGCGAGCATGCCTACCAGTTGGCTGTGAGCTCAACAAAATCTATGACCGGCCATTTGCTTGGCGCTGCCGGCGGAGTAGAGGCCATTTTCTCGGTACTATCAATTGTCAATGATCTTATTCCTCCGACTATTCATTATCATGAAAAGGATCCAGTGTGTGATTTGGATTATGTCCCGAATGAAGCGAGAGAAAAGACCGTTCGCTGTGCGATGAGCAACTCCTTTGGCTTTGGCGGCCATAATGCAACGATTGTTTTTAAGAAATACGAATAAAAATATTATGTCACGATGAAATAAAAGGCAAGAGATGATTGCCCGAAGGTTGAAAGATGAATCCTTCTGGCTGGTCTCCTGCTTTTTTTATTGGATTGTGCCTATTCACCATTCCCAAAACATAGGGGTCTTCATATAATGCAGGAGCAAATGATTTGGGGAAGTGAACAAAGATGGGCATTATCAGGACAGACAAATGGCTTGATGAGTCTTTTGGAGATATGAGGAAGGTGGAAGACCATATATTAGAAACGGTTTATTCCCAGGAACAAGCATTGATTGAAACGTTAAAAAAGACGGGAATGTATCGTCCCAATAAAAGGACTAAGGTTATCTACGAACAGATGAAGGAAAGAGCTATATGGGATGAGGCAGAAGGATATTTCAAGAAGTATCAAAAGGAATGGAATGGACCGGATATTCCTATCTTCATTTTTCCTGTGGCAATGGAGGGCCTTAGACTTTTCAGGCCTTCTGAAAAAAGGAAGGCGGGACTCGCCTTTGTCGATAAACTGTTTCTCTTTGTCTCTGGGGATATTGAGAAGAAGGAGTTAGAAGCTTTATTTGTTCATGAATATCATCATGCTACACGCCTTTCTATACTGGATGAAAGAATGGAAAGCAATTTGGCAAGCTCGATTGTGATGGAAGGCTTGGCTGAATATGCAGTGAGTGAATATTGCGGTACGCCGTATTTGGCGCCTTGGACAAAAAGACATACAACTGACGAAGTCCGTAAAAGACTTAAATCGAATTATGTTCCCAACTTTGAGCTGGAGAGAAATGATCCACTGCATGACAGGCTGCTTTTCGGCGGCGGCGGTGTGCCGAAGATGGGGGGGTATGAAGCGGGATACAGGGTCGTGAAGGATTATGCAGAATATAAAGGGTTGAAGACAAAAGCGTTATTTACTCATTCAGCCAAGGATATCATCAGTCGTTGGCAGGAACTAGCCGGGGAACAGACGGATTAATCGGAATTTCCCGTAGAAACAGGAATATTTTCCATGAATTCTGCCTATAATGATTGACAAATAGGATAGAAGCGAGGGATATTCTGGTATGTTGTATCTCCATGATGTTTGGGTGAATTGGTTTGAAGGAGAAGAAAATAGCTATAATATTTGCAGTTTTCATGAGTGGAGAAAAGAAGACACGGTAGAATTACTCGATCAAGTGCCTCTTTTGAAGCTGGAGCCTGTTTTATTTCACTACATCGAAAATGATTTATTGGAGCTTCCATCAAGCCTTTTGGAGGAAGTCTATAAGAAGGCTTATATTCGCAAGAATCATGAACGTATTCCAATGGATTATTGCTTTGTCGCAACTGATGGGACAGGCATTATTGCCATCGATACGATTGGCTACAGTATCCCAATCCGCAAGAGCCGCCTTATTCCTCGTCAGGAGCAATTGGCTTATGAAATGATCCAAAATATTGAACCGGAAAAATATGATTATGCCTCTATGATCGCGGATTACAAGAAGAAGGAATATCATATACTCTCCCCCTCGCCAACTAGTATGCTTGGACTAACGAGGCGTGAGCGTCAATTGAAGCAGCTGCTCTTCATGGCACTGGATCAATTAAAGAATGCCGGCAATACAGCTGAAATCCGCTATTGGTATACGGAATGGGCCCCGGAGGAATACTCCAATGTGCTTGAAATGAGTTTTGAGGAAATATGGCAGAAGTTATTTGATGAAATGAAGCAGGGCTGGACAGGAAAGCACACAATGCTGTGTGAGCGTCTCATAAAAGGTCAGCCTTTCTTTGAAAAGCTGTGGGAAATGGAAGTTGGTGACCGGCCATCCATGCTGTAGGATGGCCTTTTCTTATGAAAATAGTTTTTTCTGAATAGAAAAAGAGTGCAGACTGCAAGCAAGCTTGCGTAATCTGCACTCTTTTTTCGCGTTTTAGCGTCTTTTTCTGCCTAGCCCTACGGCATTCTTCATCTTTGTTAATGTCTTATTAGCTGCTTTATTAGCTTCAAAAGCACCTTTATCAAGTATTTCATCAAGCTCAGGAGAGTTGAGCAGCTCGTTGTAACGTTCCTGAATCGGGCGGAGGGTATTGACTACAACCTGAGCAACCTCTGCCTTGAAATCTCCATAGCCTTTTCCTTCAAATCGTGCTTCAATGCTTGATACGGGCTCTCCGCTTAAAGCAGAGTGAATATCCAGCAGGTTGGAGATGCCTGGTTTGTTCTCGCGGTCATATTTCACGATTCCTTCAGAATCAGTGACCGCACTCTTAATCTTCTTCTCAATTTGCTTCAAGTCATCCAATAGGCGGATGGTTGACTTTTGGTTTGTATCGGATTTACTCATCTTTTTGGTCGGTTCTTGCAGGGCCATGATCCTTGCACCATGAGCTGGGAGCTGAATGTCAGGAATGGTGAAGATCTCCCCGTATTTCTTATTGAATCGCTCTGCGATATCACGGGTCAATTCAACATGCTGCTTTTGGTCATCACCGACAGGGACGATATCGGTCTTATATAGAAGGATATCGGCTGCCATCAATGGCGGATATGTGAGCAGACCCGCTGAAATGGCCGCCTGCTTCTGTGATTTATCTTTATACTGAGTCATTCTTTCAAGCTCGCCAATATAAGAATTACATTGCATAATCCATCCTGCCTCGGTATGGGCCGGAACCTCTGATTGAATGAAGATTGTTGCCTTTTCAGGGTCGATTCCAACAGCAAGGTAAAGAGCAGCAAGACTCTTAATATTCTTTCTTAGCTCTAGTCGGTCTTGCGGAACGGTAATAGCATGCTCATCTACGATACAGAAATAGCAATGATATTCATCCTGAAGCTTGACGAATTGTCTCATTGCTCCAATATAATTTCCTAATGTAACTGTTCCAGTCGGTTGAATGCCGGAAAAAATCGTTTTCATCTTAAAAACTCCTTTCAGTAATAAAAAAATCCCATTCATCCTCTTAAAAAAGGGACGAATGGGATTCGCGGTACCACCCTAATTGTTTATGATCTTCATACATAAACCGGCTCTATATCATGCTTATTATGAAAGCATGATTGCCCAATAACGCGGGCATTAACGTCCATGCCATACTATTAGTTCCGGCAGGAGGCTCAGGTAAGTCCATTCGGGCAAGGGGGATGTTTGTTCGCAGCGACCACAAACTCTCTGAGATCCTTTCAATTGCCGTACTATTCTCCATCATAGCCTGTCATATTTAGTAAGCTTTAAGTAATGATATTTTACTCAAATATCCCGTTTTTGGCAACTACCTAATCATCATATAGGAACAGGCAAAAGTTATCAGAAAGGATAAGGCTCCGGAATAGATGAGCGGACGGGTCCAGGAGGAGGTGAGCACCTTCATATCAGGCCCTTTTTCTTCAGTATCGCCCGAAAGCTCGGAAATATATTCTTCTTTTTTTGTACTTCTCTTCATAACCTTTTTATAGCTATGGGCGAAAATGCTGAAAAATCCGCGGCCGATAACAAACATCATCGCTCCGATACTTAAGTATGCGAGCCCAATCATAAAATAGGCATTAATGAAAGGAAGAAGGATTTCCGGTTGAAAGAGAGAGTAGGCTAATGCAATAAGAAGAGCGGATGCATTTAGAATCAAATATTGTCTGCTGGGAGATATCATGATTGTCCTCCATTTTGTTTAGCGTTGTTGTAATAATATTATACCTTTTTTGAAATTAAAAGTTTATTTTTTAAATTAGGAGTTGAAAGATTTTAAATAAAATTTTAATATATTACTATGTTTACTAAAAGCTAATTTACAAGGTATCTGTTTTGAATATTCTGAAAACATAAAAAGATTGTTTTAGTTTATTCATGCGTTACTTAAGTAAATCGAGCTTTTGCTGGCAAGTTTGACTTTCTAATGACACAGTAACTTAACGGAATTGTAAAAAAAGATTGCAAAATTGTCAGAAAGCATTTATTATTGGTTACGAAATCTTCTGAAAATTAGAAGAGAAAAAAATAGGGAGGTCATTAACTGTATGAAAGCAAAAAAAGTGTCATTATTCCTTGTGATGATTCTTGCTTTAAGCACGTTCTTGGCTGCATGTTCTGGCGATGACAGTACATCTAGCAAAGGCGGCGGGAGCACAGAGGGAGTAGAACAAGTACTTAATGTTGTTGAATCGTCTGAAATCCCATCTATGGATACAACTTTAGCAACTGACTCAGTATCCTTCAACGTAATGAATAACGTTATGGAAGGTCTTTACCGTTTAGGTGAGAACGATGAGGTTACTGACGGTGTAGCTGAGGGTGAGCCAGAAGTAAGTGAAGATGGCAAAACGTACACTTTCAAATTAAGAAAAGATGCTAAATGGTCTAACGGCGATCCTGTCACAGCTCACGATTTCGTTTATGCTTGGCAAAAGGCTGTTAATCCTGACACTGGTGCTCAATATGCATACATGATGTATGTAGTTGAGAATGGCCAAGAAATTAACTCAGGAAAGAAAAAACCTTCTGAGCTAGGTGTTAAAGCTATTGATGACAATACACTCGAAGTTAAATTAGCAAATGCGGTTCCTTATTTTAAATCACTTCTTTCTTTTGGAACATTCATGCCTCAAAACCAAAAATTCGTTGAAGAGCAAGGCGATAAATATGGTTTAGAAGCAGATACAACAATCTATAATGGTCCTTTCACACTATCTGAATGGAAACATGAAGAAAGCTTTAAGCTTTCCAAAAACAAAGAGTATTGGGATAAAGACACTGTAAAGCTTGAAACAGTAAACTTCAAGATTGTTAAAGATACAAACACAGCGGTTAACCTATATGAAACTGGTAAAATCGATCGTGTAGGCCTATCTGCTGAACATGTTGATAACTTTAAGGATTCCGAAGAGTTCCTAACTGAACCAGATTCTTCTGTTTTCTACTTGGAATTCAACCAAGAAAATGAAATTCTAGCAAACACAAAAATTCGTAAGGCTTTAACAATGGCATTTGATAAAGAAGCGTATGTTGATACTATTTTGAATAATGGATCAAGTGCTGCTTACTATATCGTGCCGAAACAATTCTACACAACTCAAGACGGCAAAGATTTCCGTGACGTAAACGGAGATATGCTTAAAACAAATAAAGATGAAGCTGCTAAGCTTTGGGCTGAAGGCTTAAAAGAACTTGGCAAAGATAAAGTTGAGCTTGAATTGTTAAATTATGATTCTGATTCTGCTAAGAAAACAGGTGAATACCTGAAAGAGCAAATGGAATCTGTACTTGAAGGCTTCACGCTTACAATCAGCCAACAGCCTTTCCAAAATAAATTGGATCTTCAAGCAAAAGGTGATTTCGACATTTCCTTCTCTGGATGGGGCCCTGACTATCAAGACCCTATGACATTCTTGGATATGTTCACAACTGGCAACGGAAATAACCACGGTAAATTCAGCAATGCAAAATACGATAAATTAATCAAGGATGCTAACACTACACTTCTTGATGATTTAAAAGCACGTGATACTGCTATGGCAGACGCAGAGAAACTTCTTATTGAAGAAGAAGCTGTTATTGCCCCAATTTACCAACGTGGTGGAGCTTTCTTGATGAAAGATAAAGTTAAAGGATTACTTACTCACTCATTCGGTGGGGACTACAGCTACAAGTGGGTATCAATCGAGGAATAAAATCTCGTGAGCCTATCTAGGAGAGTGCAAGCCAAAAAAAGGGCTTGTACTCTCCTTTTCCCTAGTTATGGGATTGTATTCAGAATTGACTGTAAATTTTTGAGTATTGCATTATGTTAAATAGGTTGTTGATATCGTTATCTATTTTCTGTGGAATGGGTCGCAATATCTAATTGATTACTTATATGGCTGGAACAATCTAATAAATTGCCATATAAGTCCATTCCACAGAGAATACTTATAAAAGGACAACTAGTATATTTAACGATGCTAGATAGAAAAAAGGGGGGCTAAATATGCTGCGATTTACACTACAAAGATTACTCTATATGATCATTACCCTTTTTGTTATTACCACTGCTACCTTTTTCTTAATGAAAATGCTTCCTGGTTCTCCCTTAAAGAACCAAGAAAAGCTATCAGCAGAACAAAAAGAGATTATTTACGAGAAGTATGGGTTAAATGACCCGGTACCTGTGCAATATGTTAACTATATGGGAGATTTGCTTAAAGGTGATTTAGGGACATCCTTCCAGTATGATAATCGCCCAGTTACAGAATTGATTGCGACACGTATTGGAGCTTCTGCTCACCTCGGTTTCCAGGCCTTACTGTTTGGGACAATTATGGGGCTTATTTTAGGAATATTTGCCGCTCTTCGGCATAATACATGGGTTGATTTCAGTGCAACTGTCATTGCGGTTCTAGGGGCTTCGATTCCATCATTCGTTTTTGCTGCTTTCCTGCAGTACTTCTTGGCTGTTAAGTGGGAGGTATTCCCTGTTGCTTTCTGGGAAGGCTTTGAGTATACAATACTGCCTACACTCGCATTATCCGCTGGTGTAATTGCTTCCATTGCCCGATTCATGCGTTCTGAGATGCTTGAAGTAATGGGATCCGATTATATTACACTAGCAAAAGCAAAAGGGCTGTCCGGTACAAGTGTTGTTATCAAGCACGGAATTCGTAATGCCTTAATTCCAATCATTACGATTCTTGGACCGATGGCAGTCAATATCATGACAGGAACATTAATTATCGAGCAAATCTTTGCTATTCCTGGTCTTGGGTACCAGTTTGTTAGCTCCATTAATCAGAATGACTATACTACGATTATGGGTACAACCATTTTCTACAGTGTGCTATTTATCTTAGTCATATTTGTGGTAGACATCCTTTACGGTGTTGTTGATCCTCGTATTCGTTTAGCAGGAGGGAAGAAATAATGGAAAAAAACATACAAAATGAAAATCTCTCTCCTGAATTATTCCAGGTTGTTGGTCCAAAAGGTAATGATGCTGAAAAGATTGAAAGAAAAAGCTTAACATTTTGGCAGGATGCGAGACATAGATTGTTCAAAAACAAAGGTGCCGTTGCTGGATTAATAGTGATTATCATCTTTGTCCTTCTGGCGATTTTTGGACCGATGGTATCCGGATACACTTTTAAGGAACAGGATTTAGGGAAATCAAAATTTCCGCCAAGAGTTCAAGGTCTTGAAAATATATCTTGGCTTCCGTTTGACGGAACGGATAAAAATGGGAACAATGTGTATGAGGCTAAGGGGTATGAAGACACATACCACTGGTTTGGTACAGATGATTTAGGACGTGACCAATGGACAAGGATCTGGTATGGAGCGAGAATTTCCTTATACATTGCCGTCTTAGCAGCTGTCATCGAATTCTTCATAGGAGTTACCTATGGCGGCGTATCCGGTTTCTTTGGCGGAAGAATTGATGCGTTCATGCAGAGGATTATAGAGGTGCTTGTAGGGATTCCATATTTAATTGTCGTTATTTTGATGATTTTGATATTCGATAAGCCAGGGGTACTGTCCATCACGCTTGCCATGGTTGTTACGGGGTGGATAGGTATGGCTCGAATGGTCCGCGGGCAGTTCTTGAAGCTTCGTGATCAAGAATATGTGCTCGCGTCTAAAACATTAGGAGCTACAAATTCAAGTCTTATCTTTAAACATTTATTACCTAATACATTAGGCCCAATCATTGTTACATCGATGTTCACTATTCCAGGGGCCATTTTCACAGAAGCGTTCTTAAGCTTTATCGGTTTAGGGATTGCTGCTCCGGAAGCCTCATTGGGCTCCCTGGTGAATGAAGGGTTCAGATACTTACGTTCATTCCCATATTTATTGATTATTCCAGCTCTTACAATCAGTATCTTGATTTTGAGCTTTAACTTATTAGCTGATGGAATGCGCGATGCGCTAGATCCAAAAATGAGAAAATAGTAGCGGAGGAGAATAAAAAATGGATAAATTACTAGAAGTAAAAGATTTGCATGTCTCCTTCAATACCTATGGTGGGGAAGTAAAAGCTGTCCGCGGTGTCAGTTTCGACCTTTTTAAAGGCGAAACATTAGCGATTGTCGGAGAATCCGGTTCCGGTAAATCTGTTACGACGAAAGCGTTAATGAGATTGTTACCTGAACCAGCAGGATTTATTAAAGAAGGCCATATCCTCTTTGGAGACCGTGATATTGCGAAATTAAGCGAGAAAGAAATGCAAAAGGTACGCGGCAAGGAAATCTCTATGATTTTCCAGGATCCGATGACTTCCTTGAACCCGACGATGAAAGTCGGCAAACAAATCATGGAGGGCTTAATCAAGCACCAAAATTTCAGTAAGGCAGCTGCTCGTGAGCGGGCAATCGAGCTTCTAAGACTCGTTGGGATTGCGCAGCCTGAGATTCGGATGAACCAATATCCGCATCAATTCTCAGGTGGTATGAGACAGCGTGTAGTCGTTGCGATTGCTCTGTCTTGTAATCCTAAGGTTCTTATTGCCGATGAGCCGACTACTGCTCTCGATGTAACCATCCAAGCACAAATTCTTGAATTGATGAAGGATTTGCAAAATAAAATTGATACATCCATCATCTTTATTACGCATGACTTGGGTGTAGTAGCCAACGTAGCTGATCGTGTGGCTGTTATGTATGGCGGTCAAATTGTTGAGACAGGAACAGTTGACGAGGTATTCTATGATCCGCGTCATCCATACACATGGGGATTATTATCCTCCATGCCAAGCCTTGATAATGATGGAGACACAGAATTAATCGCGATTCCGGGAACGCCTCCGGATTTAATCAATCCACCTAAAGGCTGCCCATTTGCACCGCGTAATGAATATGCACTGGAAATTGATTTTGAGAAGGAGCCTCCATACTATCAAATTTCTGAGACTCATTTTGTGAAGTCCTGGCTTCTTCATCCGGATGCACCGAAAGTTACGCCTCCGGAAGCTGTACAAGCACGAATTCGCCATATGGCCTCCAATTTTGATAAACCTGTAGAAGTGGGAGGGATTAACTAATATGGCTACGAAAGAAAAAATCATTGAAGTTAAAGGAATTAAGCAATATTTCAATGTCGGTAAGCCAAATATGGTTAAAGCCATTGACGGTGTCTCCTTTGATATTTATAAAGGGGAGACACTAGGGCTAGTTGGAGAGTCTGGCTGTGGGAAATCGACAACAGGCCGCTCCATTATCCGTCTATATGACTTAACAGAAGGTGAAGTTCGTTTTAAGGGAAAAGAAGTTCATGGCAAGAAGAGCCGTAAGGAATTAAAAGAATTTAACCGCGGCATGCAGATGATTTTCCAAGACCCTTATGCTTCACTTAATCCGCGTATGACAGTTGCTGACATCATTGCGGAAGGTATTGATATTCACGGTCTGGCGAAATCAAAAGAGGACCGCATGAACCGTGTTTATGAACTATTGGAAACAGTAGGTCTAAACCGTGACCATGCGAACCGTTATCCGCATGAATTCTCCGGCGGTCAAAGACAACGGATTGGGATTGCGAGAGCGCTGGCAGTAGAGCCGGAGTTCATCATTGCTGATGAACCGATTTCTGCACTTGACGTATCTATTCAAGCCCAGGTCGTTAACCTTTTGAAGAATCTTCAAAAAGAAAAAGGATTAACGTATTTATTTATCGCCCATGATTTATCCATGGTTAAATACATTAGTGACCGTATTGGTGTTATGTATTATGGAAAATTAGTCGAGGTTGCGGACAGTGAGGATTTATATAAGAATCCAATGCATCCATATACACAATCCTTATTATCTGCCATTCCATTACCGGACCCTGACAGCGAAAGAACGCGCCGCAGAAAAGCGTACAATCCAGAGGTCCATCAATATGGTGAAAATGAAGAGATTGAAATGCGTGAAATTGCTCCAGGACACCATGTGTTATGCTCTAAAAAGGAATTCGAGGAATATAAGAAGAAGTATGTTAAATAAGCTTGATGAGACCATCCAAACAGGATGGTCTTTTTTTGCACCTATTCTTATTAAGAAGGTTACCCAGCAGAAAGAATTAAATGGTAAACTATTACAAAAAGGTATCTAGGAGGATAGAAATCTTTCGCTGTATATATGATGTATTGAACAACTAGGAAAATACCTGCTAGGACTGGGTGTATTCATTTGTGGAATGTTTGGATTCTTAGTTATTAGGAGTGCTATAAAGGTTGAGATACACGTAATAGAAAAGGGGGGGGCTTAGGCTTTTGATGATTCTTATAGTAATAATCTTATTCGTATATCTCTTTGATTTCACGAAATTAAGAAGACAAAATGAGACCATCATTGAACAGAATGAAAAAATGATTTCTCTATTGGAGGAGATTAAAAATAAAAGCAGCTAAGACTTCAGTTGTTGGAGATATAGGTTATAAACAAAAATGAAGGATAATAAGAATGAAAGGATGATGCTTTACAGGGGGAGAACTAGATGATTATTGCTTTCATTGGAGGCGGCTTATTTTTGCTGGTTGCATGCTTATATACTTTGCTGGCTTTCGGGTTCCCATATGGAGAATTTGCAATGGGCGGTAAATACACGGTCATGCCGATTAGATTGAGAGTGGCTTGTGGCTGTTCTGTGCTGATTCAGTTATTTGCGATCATCATTATCTTACAGACTGCTGACATCATTCCTTCTTTATTCTCGATTGGCATTACCAGGGGCCTTTGTTTTTTATTTGCCTCATATCTTACGCTTAATGCAATGATGAATGGGTTTTCTAAGAGCAGAAAGGAAAGGTTAGTTATGACACCTCTGGCTATCCTTACAGCGAGCTGTTTTTGGATAACAGCTATTGCTTCTTAGGAAGTATAAAAGAAAATTTAAAAGTTCAAGTTCCTCTTATCAAGAGCTGAATGATCAGCTCTCTTTTTTATGTGAGGGAAGAGGAGATTTTTTTAGAGGCTGCATTGAATGTAAACCTGCTGTTTACGTTTGTAACGATAAGTTTATTCCATACTATCCCATTTTTGTTGTAGGATTTTATTAGGAGATATCGGATATGGATAATGATTTTGGAAGTAAATTAAAGACTCTGAGAGAGGAAAGAAAATGGTCTCAAGATGAATTAGCCAAGGAATTGAATATGTCTCGTCAGGCTGTGTATAAATGGGAAAGCGGTAGAGGGTATCCTGATATTCAAAATCTAATTAGGATAAGTGATTTATTCGGGGTGACCGTTGATGATTTGATAAGAAATGATAAAAAGCTGCAAGATCAGATTAGTATTAAGGAAGAGGTATCAATTGAACAATTTGGTGATCCAGGTTTTTATTTAGGAATGATTTTGGTTTTTATCGGCATCTTTACATCAAATGATTCGTTATCAACTATTGTTATGATTATAGGCTTATTAACGATTTGTTTCTTTACTGATGCTGTCAAATCAATCAAATCCCTTTATTAACGTAATCTTATATATGGCTGGGTAATAAAACGAGAGAGGGAGTTGGAAGATGGGGTACAACTGGTATTCGTGTCCTGGTGAAATAAAGGATTATGTCTATACTTTAACTAAATCTATTAAGGGGATTCTTAAGGACAATTATAGAGGAGTGTATTTACATGGCTCTTTAGCAATGGGAGGGTTCAATCCTAGAAGGAGTGATTTGGATGTTTTGGTGATAACGAAAATTTTCATGACAACAGAAGTAAAAAGGGATTTAGCACGATTTTGTCTACATCATTCCTATTCTCCTTTTGCTCTTGAGATTAGTTTTATTTGTGAAGAACATTTAAAGCATTGGCAGCATCCTTGTCCCTTTGATTTACATTATAGCGAGTTCTGGAGAGAGCGATATACAGAGGATTTACTAAATGATACCTATCAGTTTTTGAATGATGAAGTACATGCTGACAATGATTTGGCGGCTCATATGACCATTATCAATCATAGAGGCGTATGTGTGGATGGTGATTCAATCAATGAAGTATTTCCTCTAATTCCGAAGTCTGATTACGTTTCGTCGATTTTAGGCGATTATGTAGAGTGTTTAGAGCGTATGGAAGAAGACCCAATCTATTGTTCACTTAATGTATTAAGGGTGCTTTTGTATTTAGAAGAAGGAGTCATCTCATCCAAGCAAGAGGCTGGGAGCTGGGGAGTAAGAGTATTACCAAAAGAATTTGCCATTACGCTTAATAAAGCAATCGATGGTTATTCGGGTTGGAAAGATACATATACCTTTAATAAGTTCGAGCTGTTATCTCTAAGGAACTACCTATCAAAAAGGGTGCAAAATGTACTAGGATGAACAGTGGTGTTGAAGGGACTTTAAATAGAAAAAGGCAGAGGTATTGTTCAAACAACATCTCTGCCTTTTCGATTCTTTCATCAGCCGGCCAAGGAGTCCTCCATTTCTTTTGGATAAGAAATCTGACCTCTTGTCCTTTTCATTTCACGGCGCAGGAAGTATAGGGTGGTAACGGCTGTAATTGAATCACTGATAGGCATGACAAACCATACTCCCTTTAACCCCATAAAGCGGGGAAGTATGAATAGTAAAGGGATAAACAGCAGAACCTGGCGCATCAAGCTTAATAATAAGGAGATTTTAGGTTTTCCGATTGATTGGAAATAGTTAGGTCCCACTACTGAAATGCCTAAAATAGGAAGGGCAAATAAGAAGATCTTCATCCCTTCTACCGCCATTTGAGTAAGAGTAGGATCATTATTAAAAATGCCAACGAAGAACGCAGGAAATAATTGAATCATTGCTGCACCAAGGCTTAAAACGACCGTTGCCGCAATGATTGAATAGATCAACGCTTTTTTGCTGCGATGATATTGCCTTGCCCCGTAGTTGAAACCGATAATTGGCTGAGAGCCTTGATTAATACCGAAAATCGGCATTAGGAAGAACAATGATATGGAGTTAATCACGGTCATTGCACCAATGGCCATGTCTCCGCCATAGGTCATCAATGTATTGTTTGCAAATATTTGTACAAAGCAAGAGGCAAGCTGCATAGCGAAAGGCGCCATACCGATTGCGAAGATTGTTTTGATAATCGATATGTTGAGTTTCATGTTGATTAATGAAATTTTTAATACAGATGAACCTTTTGTGAAATGGAATAATAACCAGAATGCTGTAATCGCCTGAGAAATAACAGTAGCAATGGCCGCTCCTTGGATACCTAAATCAAAACCGAAGATAAGAATTGGGTCTAAGATCATATTAATTGCACAGCCCACTACCATAACGATTGCTGCTAATTTAGGATGTCCATCTGCACGCGTCATATGTGAGAAGGCAAAAGCGAATAGGTTAAAGATAATTCCGATAAGGATGATTTGGATATAGTCTTTAGCAAAAACAATGGTTTGATCAGTTGCTCCGAACGAGCGCAGCAATGGGTTTAAAAACAGTAGCCCAAGAACAGTTAATCCAATTCCAAGGAAGATTATTAGCTTAGTCGCATTACCGATAATTTGCTCTGCTTCATTCTTATTGCCTTGCCCTAGTTTAATGGATATACTTGCTGTCGCACCGATTCCCACTAACATCCCAAATGCCAATATTAGTGTCATAATCGGCATTGTAACTCCAACGCCTGTAATGGCCATTGGGCCCACATTAGGGATATGCCCGATGAAAATACGGTCTACAATATTATATAGAGCATTCACGATCATCCCGATAATGGCAGGAACTGAATACTTCAATAAAAGTTTTCCGATTGATTCTGTGCCTAATACGTTTTGATTATTCAATGGTTTTCTCCTTTCAATAAGCTGGTTGTGATTTTTTTCAGCAGATAAGTCATCTGTGCTTCTTCTTCTTTTGTTAAACTCTGTTTGATGGTTTCGTCCCAAGCGTGAAGTTTATTAAATACTTCTTCCTTAATGTTCAATGCTTTTTCTGTAATAAAAACCTTGTAATAGCGTTTATCTTTTTCATTGCGAACCCGATAAACTAAATTCTCCTCCTCTAATTTCTTTATCGCTCTAGCAACGGTTGCTTTGTCGACTAAAAGAAGCTTTGCCAGCTCCTCCTGACTTACGCCGTCTTTGCGGTAAAGTTGTAAGAGAAAGGCGTATTGTCCAGAGCCGATTCCATATTCCTGGAGCTCTTTAGATATTAAGGCTGACCCTTTACAATAAATTTTCGCGATATAACGTCCAATATCCTCTGAATGATTACTATTCATATTAACTGTCACCCTCTCTTACAGAATTTGTTTAGAAAGAAAATATGCAATTCTGTTATTTACCTATCAACTATATGCATTCATTCAATAAACATTATATTAGTATAATAATAGATAGTTGTTTATGCAACTATTTTTTCTTTCTTCCTTAATGGAATTGATTGATATTCCTGTAAGTGTTTTTAAATAAACGAACCCTTCTCTTTTGAACAAAACAGAAGCCAATTTATTAAAGGGTATGAAGATTGAACAGAATCTTCTTTTTTGTGGATTTAATTGACGAGGGAAACAAAGTCTTGCTATTCTAACTCCAATACATATAGTAAGATTCTAGTTTTGGGGGTGTTGTCTTGCGTAGCTTCTTGTTGAAAGTAAATAAACCGTTATTTCGCGCTCTCCTGCTTGCGATTTGCATCCTTTCTTCTATTGTGTTTGTGAATCATAATCATGCACTTTATGATAAGCCTATAGCAGAAGTGACAGAGGTAAAGACTGTTGATACGGAGGACTTATTGGATCGATTTGAGAATCATGATTCCCTCTATACGCAGGAAATGAAAGCAGTCATGAGAAATGGTGATCTAAAGGGTCAGGTGATTTCTTTAACCAATATGTATTCTGATTCGGGAGCATATGATATAGATTATCAAGTTGGCAACGATGTTTTTGTCACTATTAAGGAATCAAGTGAGACTGATTCGCTCACTGGCACCATCCAGTCGTTAAAGAGAGATCACTATGTGCTGCTGGCGGCATGGGTGTTCATTTTAACGCTTTTATTTGTTGGAAGGAAACAGGGTTTTTTTGCGGTTATTAGTCTTGTGGTGAATGCGGCCATCTTGTCTTATGCATTGGATGTTTATCTGGGCACAGGCATAAGTTTACTCTGGATTTGTGGTGGCTCTGTTGTTATTTTTACTGTTATTTCTCTTATACTTGTCAATGGCCTTAATGAGAAGACCTTTGCTGCTATTATAACGACCTTGCTTGGGACTTTTGTATCATTTTGTCTGACATTTCTTGTGATGGAAATGACGAAGGACAGCGGTCTGCGCTATGAAGAAATGCAATTCTTGACGAGCCCATACCGGATAGTATTCCTGGCTGGGTTATTCATTGGGTCGCTTGGTGCTGTCATGGATGTGGCTATTACGCTTGTTTCTTCTATCTTTGGACTTTATGAAAAGAAGCCTGATATATCGGTTAAAGCACTGCAGACATCTGGATTTGAGATTGGCAAGGATATAATGGGGACAATGACCAATATTTTATTTTTCGCTTATATAAGCGGGTCAATTCCTATGTTAATCCTGTATTTAAAGAATGCATCCCCTCTTGGATTTACCCTTTCAATGAATCTTTCATTAGAGATGGCTAGAGCATTTGCGGGAGGAATTGGAATCGTCATCACTATTCCGATTGGATTATATACGGCGATTTTCTTTATTAATCGAAAAAGGAGCAGGCTATGAATACACTTGTGTCACTGGCGCTTCTGTTGTTTATCCTTATGCTGATCATCGGAGGGAGAAAAGGGGCCAGGTCTTTTATTGCAATATTCTTCAACTTTATGGTTCTGATGATTTCAGTCATTATCATGTTAATTCCGCAGGCTGACCCAATCATCGTAACGTTTATTGCCTGCGTGATTATTGGCTGCATAAATTTGTTCTTTATTAATGAAATAAATACAAAAACAAAAACAGCCTTTCTTGCTTCGCTTTTGACCATTATTGTTCTGCTTGCATTCATATGGGTTCTGACTGATGCTTCGAAGATACAAGGATTCGGAGAAGAAGAAGTGGAGGAGTTGACGATTTTCTCCCTTTACATAGGAACTGACTTTGTGAAGATTGCTGCATCTGTTATTATCATGAGTACAATCGGTGCGATAACGGATGCTGCCATGGCTATCTCTTCTCCAATGTTTGAGATGCGCTTCCATCATCCTTATGCGAGCAGGAAAGAATTCTTCTCGTTCGGCATCCAAATTGGTAAAGACATTTTAGGTACAAGTGCTAATACATTATTCTTTGCCTTTTTTGGCGGGTATATGGCCCTGTTGATTTGGTTTAAGGATTTAGACTATTCCTTTGGTGAAATCATCAATTCGAAGATTTTCAGTGCCGAAATGATGACAATATTCTGTGCAGGCACTGGAGTGGCATTAGTTATTCCAATGACCGCCTGGATTACAGCCTATGTCTTTACGAGAGTGAAGAAGACTGAGACATAGTAGAAATTATTGAATGAATTCTCCCTTTTCGGGGAGAATTTTTTTGTTGGTGTAAGTTGAATGCATTTGTAAATAATTGTAAAATTATTGAGAGGACAAATATTTATTGGAGGACTTTTGATCAAAATCATTCTACGAAATTTATTAACTGTCTTAGTTGTAACAGTCTTTATTGCATTCCTCTTTGTTGGGTTTCTACTATTTATAGAAGAAATTCAATTGGTCGACATCATACCTTTTACGTTAATAACGATTATGTACACCTCCCTTTTAGTGTTTCGTTTTGGATTTGTATCCTCGATCATTGGTGAATGTTTTGCTTATTTTGCTCAAAACGAGCGTCATCGAATGGCTATAAAACTGCTAATCTATTGTTTATCCCTGTCTCTATTTTTATCTCTGGAGGAAAGTAACTTATTTTTCAATAT
>NZ_JBJEFJ010000027.1:0-3541 GCF_051873915.1 Pradoshia sp. | reverse complement strand
TTCGAAAATGAAGCTCAGAGCGATTCACTCTGAGCTTTTTTAACGAAATGGATTAATGCTGTGCCTTCTCAAAAGCGAGTTTAAGTCCAAAACCAATTAGTATCGTACCGGTTATTCCTTCAATCGCTGCTTGTGCCTTCGGTTTTTTCATGAAGGTGCTGACTTGGTGAATTAAGTAAACATAGAACAGGAACCAGACAGCTGTTAATGCGGTGTAGGTGATGCCCATAAGCAGAAATGGAACAAATGTGTTGCTGCCGGCTTCGACGAATTGGGGCAGGAAGGTTAGGAAGAAGACGGCGACCTTTGGGTTAAGGATATTGGTGAGGAAGCCTTGCTTAAAGCAGGAGGACTTCTCAAACTGTATCTTTGTCTCTGTTTCTGCCGTTGCGGCTTCTTCTTTCTTCCACAGGGACCAGAGGGTTTTGGCTCCAAGGTAGATTAAGTAAATAGCCCCGACATATTTAAAAACGGAGAATAAGAGGGCTGACTTCACGATGATCGCGGACAGACCTAGAACAGCCGCAGATGTATGAATCAGGAGAGCGCAGCAGGTGCCGAGTGCCGTTTTGAGACCGGCGCCGCTACCTTGACTTAGGGTGTTTTTGGTCGCGACAGCCGTATCGGGACCGGGAAGGATGATCAAGAAAATGCACATGAGGATATAAAGATAAAAGTTCTCCATGC
Organism: Pradoshia sp.; assembly: GCF_051873915.1. Lineage (NCBI taxonomy): Bacteria > Bacillati > Bacillota > Bacilli > Caryophanales > Bacillaceae > Pradoshia > Pradoshia sp. The sequence goes on along the minus strand of NZ_JBJEFJ010000027.1, from coordinate 2,854 downwards.
TATGCCGCCTTTCTGGCTCTATATAGTGCCTTCGTTATAAATGGTAACCTCTATTATAGACTATAGGTTGAATTATTTGAATATTCTTTTTAAAAGTCCAGCTCATTTAAGAAACCGGGATTTCCATTTGAGGAATCCCGGTTAATCTTCTTTATTTACCTCTTTCATGAACTGAGAAGGGGTCATGGAAGTAACCTTCTTGAAAACCCTGCTGAAGTAATTGACGTCATTAAAGCCGACCATGAAGGCAACCTCTGTGATCGATTTTTGGCCGCTTTGCAGATAGAGCTTGGCAGATTCCACTCGTTTCAGATTGATGAAATCTGTTACACTTTGCCCAGTTTCTTGTTTGAATTTCCTGGACAGATGTGATGGGTTAGCGTGGATGGAATCCGCAATGCTTTGCAAGGTAATAGGACTGTCAATATTCATTCGAATATAATCCACGGCTTTTTTAATTAGTTCACTATATTGGCGAGTAGAAAATTCTCTTACTAAATCACAATAATCATGCAGCATGACCTCCACTAGCTTATTTAGATAAGGCAGATTGGGTGCCCTTTCAATTAAGATGGCGAATTTATCTGATATTTCGTGAAGGTAGACAGGGTGGACACCGCCTTTTCTGGCGGCCATTCGGCATATGGTGTTTAATACAGAAATTAAGTTTTTTGACGATCTGATGGGACTCTCTGGTATGCGATCTTCTAAATAAGTATCTCCTATATTGATTTTCAACTTCTCTACGGTTTCTTTATCACCGGTCATGATGGCATGCATGAGTTCTTGTTCAGTATGGTAACGTAATTCAATCATTTCCTTGCTTTCATCAATCATCGTTTTAATCGATTCCTTGCTCTGATTTGACTGGACTGGGTCAGTAGTGATTAATTGTGCCTCAATAAAAGAATTCGAGCATAAATTGACGAGCAATTCACCTATACTATTACTCGTACTATTATTAACGATGGAAAGGGAGGCATAAAATTCTTGCAGCTGTCTCCTTTCACTAATGGGTAGTTGATTGGCAGAAATCATTTCGCTGACGAAATCCGTTCCAGGTACACTGGATAAAAAGGGTCCAACCATAATGGCGCCAACATAATGATTTTCTTCCCAAATGCCGGCAGCCATATACTGCAGACCGAAACTATTGATGTAGTAGTAATAGGAATGTGCAGGATGTTCCTCGAGAATTTGGTTGATTTGTCTGAAGTCTTGCTCAAAGTTTTGCAGGGCAGCCGGAAGATTCTGTTTCACTAATTGAAGCAGAGCGGCTCCTTCCTGATTAATTAAGCGGACATCCATGTGGCTGATGGAAGAAATCATTCGGCAGATTTTTTGAAGATCATGTAGTCTATTTTCCAGCATTTCATCATCTCTTCTTTCATTTTCTGTATTATTGTGTAAAATAGGCAAAAATAATACGATTTCAAGCAAAATTGTGCGATAAATATTCTGTTTTCTATACTATACTAAGAACAGGAAGTTAAGGATATATTAATTTTAAGTTTACATGTTCATTTTTTCACAAATTATCTATGACTATCAAGGGAGAGAAATGAATGAGAAAAATAATTAACATGAATGACTCATGGAAATTTATTAAACAAGATGAAGTTAGCGCTTACAATAAAAGCTTTGACGATACTAGCTGGGAAACAGTCAGCGTTCCGCATACTTGGAATGCGATTGATGGAGCGAATGGTTTTGATTTCTACAAGGGTGCTTGCTGGTACCGTAAAGAATTAATGATCGATTCATTACAACAAGGAAACCGTGTATATATTGAATTCAACGGTTCTAATAGCATTACGGACGTATATATCAATGGTCACCATATGGGACAGCACCGCGGCGGATACTCTACTTTCCGCTTCGATATCACTGATGTGGTAGAGTTTGGAACAGTAAACACAGTAGCGGTGAAAGTTGATAACACAGTTGTGGAAGATGTTTATCCGCAAATGGCAGATTTCACTTTCTATGGCGGAATGTATCGTGATGTAAATCTGGTTATCACAAATCATGTTCACTTTGACTTGATGGATTATGGTTCACAAGGGATTTATATTGTTCAAGACGAAGTGAACGAAGAGAAAGCGTCTTTGACGATTAAATCAAAAATCACGAATGATTTAGATGTGGAAAAGAAAGTACGCCTATGGGCAGACCTATTTGACGCTGAAGGCAAGGTAGTTGCCTATGCAGCAAAAGAAGTCGTTCTCGCGGCTGGTGAAACTCAAGAAGTTGACATGCCTGCTGTCATTAAGAATCCAACTCTTTGGAACGGCAGAAAAAATGCTTATATGTATAAAGCAAACGTATCATTGACTAGCTTCAATGACACAATCGATGAAATTTCCATCCCATTCGGTGTGAGATATTTCGAAGTAGACCCTGAAAGAGGATTCATCCTTAATGGTCAACCATTACGCCTAAATGGTGTGTCCCGCCACCAGGATAGAAAAGACATGGGCTGGGCGATTACGAAGAAAGAACATAAAGAAGATATGGAATTGATCAAAGAGGTTGGCGCGACATCCATCCGCCTTGCTCACTATCAGCATGATCAATATTTCTATGATCTGTGTGACCAAGAAGGTATGGTTGTATGGGCTGAAATTCCGTTCATTTCCATTATGTCTAAAACAGAATTAGAAGGCATCAATGCGAAGCAGCAAATGATTGAGCTAATCAGACAGAACTTCAACCACCCATCCATTATGTTCTGGGGCGTGCAAAATGAGATCCAAATCGGCGGTAACCGTCCAGAGGTTAGAAAGTTAGTAAGAGAACTGGCTGAATTAACGAAAAAAGAAGATCCAACACGTTTAACAACACAAGCAAACGT
>NZ_JBJEFJ010000026.1:0-19679 GCF_051873915.1 Pradoshia sp. | reverse complement strand
GGCATTGCCTGGCTTTTCCCACCTTTCGTCCACCCTTTCCCCACTCTACCTACATGAAGCATGGGACTAGCATGGGTATTGCCTGGCTTCTCCCACCTTTCGTCCACCCTTTCCCCACTCTACCTACATGAAGCATGGGATTAACATGGGCATTGCCTGGCTTCTCCCACCTTTCGCCCACCCTTTTCCCACCTTACCTACATGAAGCATGGGATAAGCATGGGCATTGCCTGGCTTCTCCCACCTTTCGTCCATCCTTTTCCCACTCTACCTACATGAAGCATGGGACTAGCATGGGCATTGCCTGGCTTCTCCCACCTTTCGTCCATCCTTTTCCCACTCTACCTACATGAAGCATGGGACTAGCATGGGCATTGCCTGGCTTCTCCCACCTTTCGTCCACCCTTTGCCCACTCTACCTACATAAAGCATGGGACTAGCATGGGCATTGCCTGGCTTCTCCCACCTTTTACCCATCCCTTTCCTTCTTTATCTAAAACAAATAAGCTTCCACTCATCAAAGGAAGCTTTCATCATAAGAAACGTTTTCGTACATCTGGCGGTGGCAGCTCGCAGTCTGCTTTTTCGCCAAACCATTTTATTCGGTTGCGGGCAATGAGGTCATAAACAGTATCTCTTATGGGGCGAGGTATGAGAATGAAGGAATAAAACAGCTTCCATCCACCTTTCAATTCTCGGGCAATTTTCAGGGCTGCCGCAGATTTTGAATGATATCGATTGCCTTCAATGAGAATGATGCTATCCAGTTCCTCTGGTATGTGATAATCCTTTTTTAATTGGATTCCTTTTTCGCTTTGCAGGGAGGCAAATGAAAAGTTGCCTGCTGGATCATGTTTTATGATAAATTGGACGCTTTTGTCGCAAAAATGGCAGACTCCGTCGAATAGGATAATCTTTTTCAAATAATCACCCCTTTTTGTTTCTCCTTCATTTATCATAGCATAATTTTCCATTTTATACGTTTTGCATATTCACTGCTGGTTGGTGGGAGAATTTACCTAAGGTTGATGTGGTGATAGTTTTTGATAACTTTTGACCGTTTTAGGAAGAAAATGATTGATTTTTGAAAGCGATATCCTTATAGTAACACTAGGAGGTGGTTACTTGCTGACACCTGAAAGGCAACAATACATTATCGAAAAGATTAAGCAAGATGGATTTGTGAAGATACAGGAGCTTGTCAAGGACTTGAATACATCAGAATCAACCATTCGCCGTGATTTAAGCCAGCTTGAGGACATGCATTTACTTAAGCGGGTTCACGGAGGCGCTGAGGTAGTGAGAAAGCGTGGGAGAGAGCTGACGATTTCAGAGAAGTCGACAAGCCATCAACTTGAAAAGAAAGCCATCGCAAAGTTTGCGGCAAGCTTGATTGAAGATGGAGACTGCATTTATCTTGATGCAGGTACAACAACGCTCGAAATGATTTCTTATATTAAAGAAAAAGCCATTACGGTTGTTACAAATGGAATACAGCAAGCTGAAGCTCTCAAGGACAGTGATATTATCACTTACTTAATTGGCGGCCGGATAAAAAAATCCACCAATGCCTTAATAGGCAGCCAAGCCATCCAAAACTTAGCTAATTATCGTTTCGACAAATGCTTTCTCGGCATGAATGGCATCCATCCGGAATGGGGCTATAGCACGCCGGACCCTGAGGAGGCGATCTTGAAAAGATCGGCCATTGATTTGGGGAAGGAAAGCTATGTTCTGGCAGATATCAGCAAATTCGGAGAGACATCATTTTCAAAAGTGGCAGAACTTTATCAGGCAACAATTATTACTGCTGGGATAGATTCTGACAAAGAAGCAAAATATAAAATGAAAACGACTATAAAGGTAGTGAAACCATGATCTATACCGTAACACTAAATCCGTCCGTTGATTTCATCGTAGAGGTGGAAAACTTTCAACTTGATGGGTTAAACAGAATGAGCAAGGAAGCGAAATATCCAGGCGGAAAGGGCATTAACGTTTCTCGTATCCTAAAGCGTATTGGAGTAGATAATACAGCACTTGGGTTTAGCGGCGGTTTCCCTGGCGGATTCATTCTTGATGCTTTGAAGAAAGAAGACATTAAGGAGAACTTCATCCAAGTAGAGGAAGACTCCCGCATCAATATAAAATTGAAGACTGGTGATGAAACAGAAATCAACGGTCTTGGACCAGCCATCAGCGCAGACAAAATGGATGAACTGCTTAAACAGCTTGAAGGGATGAAAGAAGGCGATATTCTTGTTCTTTCAGGCAGCATCCCTCCTTCCCTCTCGAAGGATTTATACCGGGATTTGACGAAGGAATTCGCTGCTCGAGGCATTCAAGTTGTTGTTGATGCAAGTGGAAAGGCACTTCTGGATGTAGTTAAAGAGAACCCATTCCTTGTGAAGCCGAATCACCATGAGCTTGGCGAACTGTTTGACACGAAAACAGAAACAGTGGAAGATGCGATTCATTACGGCAAAATCCTTGTTGAACAAGGTGCACAGAATGTGATTGTTTCCATGGCTGGTGAGGGAGCTCTTCTCATTAATAAAGAAGGCGTATACACAGCAACGATACCAAAGGGTACTGTGAAGAACTCAACAGGTGCTGGAGATTCCCTTGTTGCCGGATTTATCGGGAAATGGGACCAAACACACGATATGCTGCAAGCATTTCAATACGGCGTGGCTTCTGGCAGTGCAACTGCCTTCAACTATGACCTTGCTGAAAAGCAGGACATCGACACCTTGCTGCCGCAAGTACAAATTACAAAATTATAAGGAAGTGACAACATGAAAATTACAGATTTGTTAAAGAAAGATACGATGATTCTCAATCTTTCTTCATCCAATAAACAAGAAGTAATTGAAGAGCTTGTAAACAAGCTTGACGAGGCTGGCAGATTATCTGACCGCGAAGGATATAAGCAAGCCATCATTAAACGTGAAGAACAAAGCACAACCGGTATCGGTGAAGGAATTGCCATTCCTCATGCGAAATCTGAGGCAGTTAAAAATGCAGCACTTTGCTTTGGACGTGCTAAAGACGGTATCGATTATGAATCTTTAGACGGTCAGCCGGCTAAATTATTCTTCATGATTGCTGCTCCTGCTGGCGCTAACAATACACACTTAGATACCTTATCCAAGCTGTCATCCATGTTGATGTATGATGATTTCCGCCAAGCGATCTTAAATGCCGGCACTGAAGAGGAAGTCCTCTCTATCATTGACAAAAAACAAGCAGAGCTTGAAGGAGAAGAATCTGCAGATCAGCCAGCTCCAGATGCTGCTGAAGCGGAGGCTGAAGGCTATGTACTTGCCGTAACAGCTTGTCCGACAGGGATTGCGCACACATACATGGCTGCAGACGCTCTTAAAGCGAAAGCAAAAGAAATGGGCGTAAACATTAAAGTAGAGACAAACGGATCTACTGGTATCAAAAACCCATTAACAGATGAAGACATTCAAAAAGCGAGCGGCATTATCGTTGCAGCTGACAAACAAGTTGAAATGAACCGCTTTGACGGCAAGCATGTCATCCAAGTTCCGGTTGCCCAAGGTATCCGCAAGCCAGAAGAATTAATCAACCGTGCGCTGAACCAAGACGCACCTGTTTATAAAGCACAGGGCGGCGCTGCACAAGATACAAGCAACAATGAAGAGAAAACAAGCATCGGCTCACAAATCTACAAGCACTTAATGAGCGGTGTCAGCAACATGCTTCCATTCGTTGTCGGCGGCGGTCTCTTAATTGCCATCTCATTCCTATTCGGTATTAACTCAGCTGACCCAACTTCTGCTGATTATAATGCCTTCGCAGCTGCCTTGAATTCTATCGGCGGCGGAACAAACGGCGCATTCTTCCTATTGGTGCCCGTGCTTGCTGGTTTCATCGCAAGCTCCATTGCAGACCGTCCTGGTTTCATGCCTGGTATGGTCGGTGGTTTATTGGCTGCAACAGCCGGCGCTGGTTTCCTTGGCGGTTTGATTGCCGGTTTCCTTGCTGGTTATGTTACTCTTGGTGTTAAGAAAAGCCTTAACTGGCTCCCAGCTTCACTAGAAGGACTTAAGCCTGTCTTGCTTTACCCATTATTCGGCCTTTTAATTACCGGCTTGATTATGGTATTCGTTATTAATGAACCTGTTGTATTCTTAAACAATGCTTTAACCAATTGGCTTGAAACATTAAGCGGTGCAAATGCCATTTTCCTAGGCTTAATTGTCGGCGGTATGATGGCAGTCGATATGGGAGGTCCAATCAACAAAGCGGCCTTCACATTCGGTATCGCAGCAATTGCAGCCGGAAATGGTGTACCTCACGCAGCGATCATGGCTGGCGGTATGGTTCCACCACTTGGCATTGCCTTGTCTACAACTTTCTTCAAACATAAATACACAAAACAAGAACGTGATTCTGGTCTTACGAACTATGTTATGGGCGCTTCCTTCATTACAGAAGGTGCCATTCCATTCGCAGCAGCTGACCCAATTCGTGTCATCGTCAGCTCTGTAGTCGGTGCAGCAACGGCTGGTGCCCTATCTGCAGCATTCGGATGCTCAACACCTGCTCCGCACGGCGGATTATTCGTTATCGCGTTAATCGACCATCCATTCATGTATTTACTTGCCATCCTAATCGGTTCTGCGATTACGGCAATCATGCTCGGATTCTGGAAGAAGAACGCAGAAATCAAAGATGTAGCATAATGTCTTGCCTGAACGATTCCTTATCAATAAGGAATCGTTCTTTTTGTTATGTAAAGATAATTTTAATCACCATTCTAACTAGGCAACACTTGATTATTATTTCTTTAATCAGATTTTTTGATATGTTAGTATAATTATATGGAATCAGAAAGGAGTGGATAACATGAGGTATATGAAAGCTGTAACCTTTGCTGCCGCAGCATTGATGACGACAGCCTTTGCAGATGAAGCACAGGCTTCCACATCATACACGGTCAAAAAAGGGGATACACTTTCAGCGATTGCCGGCAAATACAATACAACTGTGTCAAAAATCATGCAGTGGAATAATCTCAAATCAACGGTAATCTATCCGAACCAAAAACTATCTATCGGGACAAGCTCTGCAACTAGCTCTTCCACATCGAGCAGTTCGAGCAGTTCCAGTAAAAAAACGTACACTGTAAAAGCCGGGGATACCCTATACGAGATTGCCAAGAAACATTCAACAACTGTCAGCAATCTAAAAAGCTGGAATGATATTTCTGGCTCTATTATTTATCCAAAGCAAGTATTAATCGTATCAAAGAGCGCTTCGTCAGCAACCAATACAAACAGCTCTTCTGGTACAAACAGCAGTACATCATCTACTGGCACCTATACGGTTAAGTCAGGTGATACTCTGTCCGCAATTGCCAAGAAGTATAACGTATCTGTATCGCAATTGATGTCATGGAACAACAAGACCAAAACGCTGATTTATCCGAATGAGGTGCTAAAGGTAAAAAAGAGCGCTTCAACGACCACTTCAGGCGGTTCATCAGGCAGCTCATCGAGCACTTCTTCGAGTTCAGCTGCGACACCGGCTACTTATACAGTCAAGAGCGGTGACACATTGTCTGCCATCGCCAAAAAGTACAAATTGACTGTTTCACAAATCAAGTCACAAAATGGTCTTAGCTCTGATATCATCTATATAGGCCAGAAATTAAAGCTTTCAACATCAACCGATTCCATGTCATCCGTTTCAAAGCCTTCAAGCGGCTCAACAACGGCTCAGCAAACGATTGGCAATTCAGCATTTACGTCATCACTAATCTCGATTGCCAAAAGCATGATTGGTACGAAATATGTGTGGGGCGGCTCCTCCGCATCCGGTGTAGACTGCAGCGGGTTCATTTATTATGTACTGAATAAGGCCGGCTACAGCATAAGCCGCTATTCAGCACAAGGCTATTATGACCGCTCATATTACGTTAATACACCGAAGCCTGGGGATATCATTTTCTTCTCCGGCACCTATAAGCCTGGCATTTCCCATTTAGGAATCTATCTTGGCAATAACGAGTTCATCCATGCCGATAATCAAGGCGTTCGCATTACCAGCACATCAAACAGTTATTATAAGAAATATTTCGATTGCTACAAACGACTCTATGATAAATAAGAGAATGCAACAAAAAGGACTCCCTTAAACGGGAGCCTTTTCTCTATCCCAATAGCTTATACATTAAACAATCATCCACATATTTCCCGCCAATGAAAAACTCATTCACCAGCCTGCCTTGATGCAGGTACCCATTTTTCTCATAAAAGGCGATGGCCCGCTTATTCGTAGAAAGCACACGGAGACATATTTTATGAATATCCATTAGCAGTGCCCTTTCCTCTACATAAGCCAGGAGCTTGCTGCCAGTGCCAGAGCGCCAGAAATCCGGATGAACCCCAATGGCGAGCTCCCACACATGCTGATTTGCCTCAAGCATTGTTGGGTTCTTCAAGGAAATATAGCCCGCCACCCTCCCCTTTTCGATAGCGACAAATAGACTTCCGGGTGGAGCCTGCTCCGCATATTCATCCGGTGATTCCCATTCAATGACCATTGGCGTATTCTCATCATTCCAGATGCTATTCTCTAGTTCGACTAACTGTTCATAATCCTCATACCGTGATGGCCTTATTTCCATCTATCTTCCCTCTTTTCTGTCTCACTTCTTTATAGTATGAGAAAGAGGCATCACTGCCCTCAACAGCCATGCCTCTTCCATGTTTATATATATTATTTCGTTAAATCAAGGAATTCTTGAACATCGGCAATAGCGAGGTCAACACCTGCCTGCCAGAAATCAGGCTTAGTCAAGTCTACACCAAGATGTTTCATCGCCAATTCCTCTGTGGTCATTGCCGCTGTATCCTGAAGGAGGGCAATGTATTTCTCCTCAAAGGCTTTCCCTTCCTTCAAGGATAGATGGTAGATGCCCAGGCTGAATAAATAGCCGAAGGTATACGGGAAATTATAGAACGGCACTTCTGCGATATAGAAATGCAATTTACTTGCCCAGAAGCTTGGGTGATATTCACTCAAGGCATCCTTGTAGGATTCCTTCTGTGCTGCCTCCATCAGTTCATCCAGGCGTTCAGCTGAGACGAGGCCCTTTTGACGTTCTTTATAGAAGTTCGTTTCAAAAATATAGCGGGCATGAATATTCATGAACATCGCAATGGCATTTTGAATCTTCGTATCAAGCAACGTGATTTTCTCGGCATCTGATTCTGCTGCTCGTACGCTTGCATCAGAGCAGATTTGCTCAGCAAAGGTAGAGGCTGTCTCAGCAACATTCATCGCATATTCGGTATTAAAGAATGGCTTCTCATTAAGTACATGGCTATGGAAAGCATGGCCAAGCTCATGCGCAAGTGTTGCGACACCACTCGGAGAACCAGCATAGGTCATGAATATACGGGATTCATTCGTTTCTGGGAAGCTTGTACAAAAGCCTCCTGGACGTTTTCCTGGGCGGTCCTCTGCTTCAATCCAAGCGTTCTCAAATGCCTGCTCCGCAAATTTTGGAAGCTCAACACCAAACTTGGAGAAATTGTCGATGATAAATTTAGCCCCTTCATCGTAGGAATAATGCTTTGGCTCAGTCGTTACAATCGGTGCATCGACATCAACCCAACTAAGCTTCTCTTTGCCGAAGATTTGGGCCTTTCGGTTGAGGAAATCAACAAATGGCTGTTTATTCTTAGCAATGACATCCCACATCACATCAAGTGTTTCTTTTTTCATACGGTTATACTGGAGCGGCTCCTTCATGAAATCGGTAACGCCATGGGCTTTATAATCCGCCAAACGAAAGCCGCCCAAATGGTTCAATGTATCTGCGAACAAAGGAGCTTTCTCATGCCACGCCTTTTCCCATTTCACAAACAGTTCTTTGCGGACCTCAGGATCTGGGTCATCCATCATCTTATTGAATGCCTGACCAGCAGATAGAAGGACCTCTCTCCCATCCTTATCTGTGTAAGGTATCTCAATTGTTTTAACGAGTGAGTCATAATGCGTACTCCATCCTATGTAACCATCCACTTTCAATGAATTAATCAGCGCTTCTTCTGCTTCGGATAAACGTTCCTTCCCTTGCTCACGCTTTTCATTCAAGTAAAAGGCAATCTCTGAAAGGGACGGGTCTTTCAAAAGCTCTCCCCATAAAGCGTCATCAATATCGACTAATTTAATGGTAAAACCAGTAAAAGCCGTTTGGAACTCACTAATCAAGGAATAGGCTTCCCCGTTCAATTGGTCGGCTTTCGTATCATGAACATCCTGTGCGGTAAGACATTCCAAGAAAGCAACCACTTGAGAAACAGCCTTCTCAATCTCCTCTGTCTGCTCAAGTATACGGACTAGCTGACCCATCTCCTGCATTTCCTTTATCGGACTGAAATTCTTCACCTCGTCCTTATATACCGCTATTGATTCATGCATTCTCTCTAATTTTGCTGCAAGCTCAGCTGATTGGGAACCTCCTGGGAAAATCCCTTCAAGATCCCATTTTAATGAATAGCTCATGCCATGTCCTCCTAATCTTTTCATAATTTTCAGTATACAACTTTTCTACTGAGTTGAGTATCATTTTAATTATGGCAATGGACCTTCTTCTGAAATAGATTATCGTCCGTCATTCCTATTATTTCTCTCTTTCATCCCATTTACCTTCTTTCCTAATAAAGAATGCGTGTTAGTTCCTATAAATTACGAACCATTTAGCATCTTTAATTTGAAATTTTTGACAAATCTTTTATAATAATAAGGTTACAAGGCCAGACTCAACCCAAGGAGAATAGAATGGATTCTATATTAGACCAAGCTCAAATATCTCTCTTAAATGCTATCGGAGAGAACCTTTTTATTTGTGACGAACAGTATCAAATCATCTTGCTCAATGATTATTCTAACCATCTCATAAAAAAACTGGAACCCTTTACCGGACTTTCAAGCAAGGAAGAATATATCGGCAAAAGCATTTGCGATCTAGACCCTAATGAAGGCCAAGCTCTTAAGGCAGCCATAGAAGCAGGTATCTTTCCGGTTGAAGCGAAAATCACCCTCTATCATAAGTGGGCGGCTAATATGACCGTCAACAGATGGAAAAACGGGCTGAACCAGTCGATCTATATCATCACCTGGAAGGATGTTACCGATTACGAGGATGAGCTGCATAAAGGATATGCTCTGCTTGAGGAATTATACGCACCTGTCATCCAGACCATCCTAGATGATGTGATTCTTATGCCGATTACCGGAACGATGACAAGAAATCGATTAGACAAAATCAAGGAGATTGCCCTTTTTGAGAGCGCCAATAGACAAGCAAGCTATCTAATCATTGATTTCACCGGTATGACTGTCTTGGATGATGACAGCATTACAATGGAGCTTGAAACGATTTGCCGTTCTTTAAATTTGATTGGAACAACAGTGATCTATTCTGGACTTTCAGCTAAGTTCGTGCAACAGATTATTGGACAAGGCACATCGATTCCAACAGAAACATTTGCGACCTTCCGCCAAGCGATTCGATATGCTTGTAAGGAAAAAGGCTTTAAATTAGTTCATGTATAACTAAACCTGGATGAAAGCAAAGAACACGGAGTCTGTGTCTTTGCTTTTTTCATACCTAAATATAATTCTTGCATAATAAAAGGCTGCATGATAACTTCATTTCCTCTTATAGCTTCCCATCTAATATCCTTTCTAGGATATCTGTGTGAATAGACATACATGCAGAAAAAAGACCATGACTAAAGACGGACAAAATTTAGACAAATATTCACTTTATGGGTGTCTGAACACCAATATTTTGATTTGTGACAAATTTGCATCCTGTCACAAATTTACCATTATTTATTCATGTCCTTCTCTAGTAATTTTCTAATCATCCGACTAAAATACATATAGATAACAAGTTATTATATTTTTTAATATAATAACTTATTCCTTATCTTCCATTGTCCACAATATATATAAAAGAAACTATTTCTTTATTCATCATCCTTCTCTTCGTATACATTGGTTTTTTTTTGAAGATATTGTGAACACATGAACATTACATAGTTAATTTTGAAAGGTGTGAATGATTTTATGGAAATTCTTGATTTAGCTCGTTTCCAATATGCTGCTACGACGATCTATCATTTCCTTTTCGTGCCGCTTTCTATCGGGCTCGTCTTCTTGGTAGCCATTATGGAAACAATGTATTTCTTTAAGAAGAAAGAAATCTACCTAGACATGGCGAAATTCTGGGGAAACATCTTCCTCATCGCCTTTGCGGTCGGTGTTGTAACAGGAATTATCCAGGAATTCCAATTTGGGATGAACTGGTCCGAATATTCTCGATTTGTCGGTGATGTATTTGGTGTACCTCTCGCCATTGAAGCACTCTTAGCCTTCTTCATGGAATCGACCTTTATTGGAGTTTGGATGTTCGGACGTAATCGTCTGCCAAGATGGGTTCATCTTCTCTCCATCTGGCTTGTATCCATTGGCACGATGCTCTCTGCCCTATGGATTCTGGCTGCGAACTCCTTCATGCAGGAGCCTGTTGGAATCGCTGTCGTTGAAGGCAAAGCAACATTAGTCGATATTTGGGCCTTTTTGACAAATCCACAATTGCTCGTAGAATTCCCTCACACGATTTTCGGTGCTTTCGCGACCGGGGCATTTGTGGTCGGCGGTATCAGTGCCTACAAGCTCATGAAGAAGAAGGATATCGAATTATTCAAACGTTCTTTTACCATTGCTACCGTTCTTGGCATTGTTGCCGGACTTGGCATTGCCTTTACTGGTCACTGGCAGGCACAGCATCTGGTTTCCTCTCAGCCTATGAAAATGGCAGCGAGTGAAGGATTATGGGAGGACAGCGGTGACCCGGCCAGCTGGTCCTTAATCGCTGATATTGACGAAGAGAATAAGACGAATAATTGGTCTGTTGAAATACCTTATTTATTAAGTCTCCTATCTTATAATAGCTTCTCCGGATCGATTGAAGGAATGAACACACTTCAAGAGCAATATACGGAACTATACGGCGAAGGAGATTATATCCCGCCTGTAGAGCCTGTCTATTGGAGCTTCCGCATTATGACCTTTGGCGGGGGAATCATGATTCTTCTATCCTTGATTGGATTGTTCTTAATTAAGAGAAAAACCCTGATGGAGAATGCCTGGTACTTGAAAATCATGCTTGGAGCCATCTGCTTGCCGTTCATTGCCAATACTGCCGGCTGGATCATGACTGAGATTGGCCGCCAGCCATGGACAGTTATGGGATTATTTACGACAGCCCAGTCTGTTTCACCGAATGTCACGGCAACGGATTTATGGATTTCTATCATCGCCTTCCTTGGGGCTTATACCATTCTTGCGGTTGTCTTAATTACCTTGATTGTGAAACAGGTCAAAAAAGGACCTCAGAAGGATGCTCCGGAAAAACCGGATGTAGATTTATTTAATAAGGAGGCCTTTGGACAATGAGCTTAAATGAGTTATGGTTCTTACTTGTAGCGGTTTTGTTTATTGGTTTCTTCATTCTCGAAGGATTTGACTTCGGGGTTGGGATGTCAACTCGCTTCCTAGCCCGTGACCAAAGAGAGCGTGACCAGCTTGTGACAACAATCGGTCCTTTCTGGGATGCCAATGAGGTATGGCTTATCACAGCCGGAGGTGCCATTTTCGCCGCATTCCCTGAATGGTATGCGACAATGTTCAGCGGGTATTACCTGCCATTTGTATTATTCCTTCTCGCCTTGATTGTCCGGGGAGTAGCGTTTGAATTCCGCCATAAGGTTCATACAAAATGGACGAATTTATGGGATTGGATGATTTTCATCGGAAGCATTGTCCCTGCCTTTGTGCTAGGTGTCTTATTCACAAGCTTAGTGCGCGGCATGCCAATCGACGCTTCCGCCAATATGTATGCCGGTTTCACCGATTACTTTAATCTGTACTCCATCGTTGGCGGCATTGCTATGGTTGTTCTCTGCTTCGTACATGGCCTTACGTATATCGGACTGCGGACAGAAGGACCAATCCGTAAACGTGCGCAGGAAATGCTCACAAAGATGTACATTCTTTTGTTAGTTGGCTTGATTGCCTTTGCGGTATTGACTTATTTCAGCACAGACCTATTTGAGGCACGCCCTGTTGCTACACCGCTATTTTTATTCGGTGCTGTTCTTACAACGGCTTTTGCCTACTTCTTCACAGGCAAAAGAATGGAAGGCTGGGCCTTCACCATGACAACAGGCACCATTCTATTCACAGTCACAATGCTGTTTGTCGGGCTGTTCCCGCGTGTTATGATCAGCTCAATCAGTTCTGACTTCAACTTGACCATCATAAATGCATCCAGCAGCCCTTATACGCTTAAGGTCATGACAATCGTTTCCCTTACGCTGCTGCCATTCGTGCTTGGCTATCAAATTTGGAGCTATTATGTATTCAGAAAGCGGGTTTCTGATTCTGAACCGGTGGGTCATGAATGATTACAAGAGACATTCTTAACTTAAAGGGCATTAAAGGGACATTCGTCTTCCTCTTTGCCCTCTCCCTCCTGCAGGGAGCTGCCATCATTATGCAAGCCGTTATGCTTTCGCGTGCAATCACGAATCTTTTCAACGGGGAGAAACTGAGCGATCAGTTCCTTCCCTTCCTTTTATTTGCGTCTGCTTATTTAGCAAGACAGGTCATGGTCTTTTTCCGCGATCAATGGATGGAACGCTTCGCATCTGATTCCGGAACGGCCATTCGCCGGGAATTACTTGATAAGATTTTCAGTCTCGGGCCTAAATTCACACAGAAGGAAGGAACAGGGAACCTGGTGACAATGGCACTTGAAGGGGTCACTCAAGTGGAGACATACCTGAAGCTATTTCTTCCTAAAATGATGAATATGCTGTTAATACCCGCGATGATTGTCATCTATATGTTCACATTAAACCCCTCCTCCGCTGGTATTGTCATTCTTGTACTTCCAATCCTGTTCTTCTTCATGGCCATGCTCGGAATTGCCGCGAAGAGGAAGGCGGATAAACAGTATGAATCCTATCAGGTTCTCTCCAATCACTTCGTTGATTCATTAAGAGGGCTTGAAACGCTGAAGCTTCTCGGCTTGAGCAAGGATTACGACAAGAATATCGGAACAGTCAGTGAACGATATCGCAAAGCAACGATGAGTACTTTACGTGTCGCCTTCCTGTCTACCTTTGCCCTTGATTTCTTCACCTCCCTATCCATTGCGATTGTTGCCCTGTTCCTTGGTTTAAATCTAATGGAAGGTGCGATTTTGCTGGGACCTGCACTGACCATCCTGATTTTGGCACCGGAATATTTCCTGCCTATCCGAGATTTCGGAACAGACTACCATGCCACCCTAGACGGCAAAAACAGCATGGGAGCCATCGGACATATATTGGCGATTCCGACCGAGGTGAAGGAGCAAGATACGAAAAGTGCTTCTTCCTGGTCATCTGCAGATATCCTATCCTTCACTGATTTGACGGTCGTTCATGAAGAAGCAAGCCGCCCATCTCTTCAAAATATCTCCTATTCCTGGAAGGGCTATGGGAAGATTGGCATCATTGGAGCAAGCGGTGCCGGCAAGTCAACCTTCATTGATGTTCTAGGCGGTTTCCTCGCTCCAAGCAGCTGTACAGTGAATCGGAATGGAGAGACTATGGGCGGTTTCCATGATTCTTCCTGGCAGGAGCAGATTCTCTATATTCCGCAGCACCCTTATCTGTTCAATGACACAGTGCGGAATAATATTCTCTTCTATACGCCGGGAGCAAGCGAGGAAGCTTTACAGTCCGCCATCAATCAGGCAGGACTTCGGGAAATCATTGATTCCCTGCCAAATGGTCTAGAAGAGAAAATCGGCGAAGGAGCACGCATGCTCAGCGGCGGTCAGGAACAACGGATTGCCCTAGCCCGCGCTTTCCTTGACACAAGCCGTAAGATTCTCCTTTTCGATGAACCAACGGCTCACTTAGACATTGAAACAGAGTATGAATTAAAGGCCAATATGCTGCCACTCTTTGATGACCACCTCGTATTCTTTGCTACTCACAGACTTCATTGGATGAAGGATATGGACCAAATTATCGTATTGGACAAAGGAAAAATTGTAGAGACAGGAACACACGAGGACTTAATGGCGCAGCGTGGACATTATTATCAATTAGTACAGATACAAAGCGGCAAGATGGAGGCGATTAAATGAAAAAGACATTATCCCCGCTAGCGATTATGAAAAATTCATGGATTCGCCCCTATTTGAGCGAGAATAAAGGGCTCCTTGCGCTAGTACTTATTCTTGGAACAGGAACATTCTTCAGCGCGGGTGCCCTTATGTTTACATCAGGCTATTTAATTTCAGAATCTGCAACCCTTCCTGAGAATATTCTCTTGGTTTATGTACCAATCGTGCTTGTCAGGCTGTTTGGGGTATCACGCCCTGCATTCCGCTATGCAGAGCGATTGAGCGGCCATAGTATGGTTTTGAAGATACTCTCCCGTATGCGCGTCCGTCTCTATAAAGCATTGGAACCAAATGCCCTGGATTTCCGTTCCCGCTTCAAGACTGGCGACCTGCTGGGCGTGCTTGCAGATGATATTGAACATTTACAGGATGTCTATATCAAAACGATTTTCCCAGCCGTTATCAGTGTGTTGTTGTATGTCATGATTGTATTAGGGCTTGGCTATTTCTCCATCCCATTCGCTTTATTTATGCTGCTGTTGCTATTTGTCCTAGTCATCCTATTCCCGCTTGTCTCCCTTCTGGCCACACATGCCCGTCATGCGAAAATGAAGGACGCCAGAAATGGTCTCTATCAATCATTGACCGATGCTGTCATGGGTGCAGGAGACTGGATGATCAGCGGCAGACAGGCTGATTTCATTCAACGGTATGAACAGGATGAAAGAAAAATGGATGAGATTGAAGCCCAGCTTACGAAATTTCAGCGCAGCCGCAACCTCCTTTTTCACCTTGTCATCCTCATCATTATTATTGGGATGGCCTGCTGGATTTCCTTGAGCGTTGAAGCTGGCCGATTTGAGCCAAGCTGGATTGCCGCCTTTGTCCTGGTCGTCTTCCCGCTCATTGATGCATTCGCTCCGCTTTCTGATGCGGTCAGTCAAATTCCGAGCTATCAAAGCTCTTTAGACAGGATGAATGCCCTGCAGGAGCAGAAGCCGGCAGAAACTCATGATCAAGTGAAGAGCAGTACACTGAAAGAGGCAAATTCTTTACCTATTCAGTTTCATGATGTCACCTTCTCCTATGACAATGGTGCTTTACCTGTCTTAAGGAATTTATCCCTTTCTATTCAAGCAGGAGAAAAAGTCGCTTTGCTTGGGAAGAGCGGAACAGGCAAAAGTACATTAGCCAAATTAATTTTAGCGGCCTATGCACCGCAAAAAGGGATCATCACACTTGGTGGTCAGCCAGTCAACGAGCTTGGAGATCTCTCAAGTGTTGTGTCAGTCTTACAGCAAAAACCGCATTTATTCGATACAACCGTCATGAATAACATCCGCCTTGGCAATCCCGGTGCTACGGATGAGGAAGTCATTGAGGCAGCTAAACAAGTTCATATGCATGACTATATCTCTTCCCTGCCTAAAGGATATGAGACAAGAATGCATGAGCTTGGCAGCCGGTTTTCCGGGGGAGAAAGACAGCGAATTGCGCTTGCCCGCATTCTTCTTCAGAATACACCAATCGTTATCCTGGATGAACCGACAGTTGGACTCGATGCCCTAACAGAAAGGCAGCTATTGAAGACGATCTTTGATACCCTTCGAGCGAAAACCATCATTTGGATTACCCACCATCTGGCAGGGGCTGAGAGCATGGATCGTATCCTTTTCCTTGAAGATGGCACAATCAGCATGGATGGCTCACATACAGAGCTCATGCAAACAAATGAGACCTATCAGAGCCTGTATCGATTGGATATGCCGGAATTATAGCCTTTAAAAAGGCACGAATGCTCCATCTGCATTCGTGCCTTTCTTATGGGTTTCTCTTTGCCGCTTCATGAAGCTCCGGCCATTCATATATATTAGTTCCTTTTTCACTATCAGCAGCGATTTGAACCATAGCTGCTGCAACTTCCTCTGCCTTAATCGGCTTAAATCTAGCAAGCCTTCCTCGTAGAAGAGGGGAAAACACAGGGCTTAACCATCCGCTCAATGCTTCTGCTGTACGGAATTCATCTCTTTTTCCAAGAAGCAAGGAAGGATGTATGAGCTGCAAGGAATCAAATTGCAGAGTAATTAAAGCACTCTCAAGCTCCCCCTTCACCCTTGAGTAGAAAACCTTTGTCTCAGGATTTGCCCCAATGGCTGAAATGACCAAGTATTGACTCACTCCTTGTGCCTTCGCTAACTCAGCTGCCTTTAATGGATACTCATAATCGACCTTCCGAAAAGCCTCCTTTGATCCGGCCTTCTTGATGGTAGTGCCGAGGCAGCAAAACACCTCATCTACTGCAAATTCACTCGCCATTGACTCCATATTGTCAAAATCAATGATTCGCTCATGGAGCTTTGGATTCGCAAGACCCATCGGACGACGGACGAGTGCGGTTACGTGGCCATACAAATCTGAATCAAGCAATCTATGTAAAAGTTCATTCCCCACCAAACCTGTGGCCCCAATAATCAACGCCTTTTTCTTCTTCCCCAAAAGCTCTAACCTCCTGTCATACATACGGCAGACATATGAAATAGGAAGCCCTCATATATCTGCCAAAAATGATTTATCGTTATTTCTCATAGATTTCTTCAAGCGGTTTACTCGATTTCTTCCATGTACGGACTCCATCATCCTCATCAAAATCAACCAATACATCTACAACGCCTTTTTCCTGAAGAAGCTTTTCCTTCAAACGATCTTTAATATCATCCATTTCTGCCACGGTCATACTAGGATCAATCTCTACGCTGACTTCCACATGGAAATCCTCGCCCTCTTTGATGACCACAACATCCTGTACATCTCTGATACCCTGTTCATTGATTACCTTATCCCCTATATATTGCTCCATCACCTCATCTGCCTCACCGAGCGCACCCGCAGCATTATCAAGGAAAACCTTCCCGACAACAATCAGCATAAGAAGCCCAATCATGATGGAGGCCAGACCCTCTGCTGCATGAAACGGAGTATAGTGTGAAATGATGATAGCAATAATGGCCAAAAGACCGCCGCTTGTTGCGACCAAATCCTCTAGAAAAACAAGCCTTGTAGCTGGTTTAGCATCCTTGAACCTGCTAAAGCTCTTGTAAATATACGAAATCCCCTGTACCTCTTCACCGGTCTCATGCATAATCTCGCGCATCGCCTTCAACAGAACGAAAGACTCAAGAACGACGCTGATGAACAAGACCCCTAAACTGACAAGAAAATAACTAGATTCTGTCGGATCGATAATATGAAGGTATCCTTCTTTAATCGTTTCATAAGACATGATCCCTACAATTAGAACGGCACCAAGAAGCACTAAATTGACCAGACGCCCAAATCCATTGGGAAATCTCCCTGTCGGTGCCTTTTTCGAAAGGGCAGAACCGATGAATACGAAAAATTGATTAGCGGCATCTCCTAAGCTGTGAAGCGTCTCTGCAAACAATGCCACATTTCCGGTAAAAATGTAGGCCGTTCCTTTAATAACGGAGATGATGAAGTTAACAATTGCCGCCATAAACGCACTTACATTTCCTTTTTTTAACATGGTGAATAATTCTCTCATATTACTGCCCCTTATCCTATTTATAATGTTTTCACAGAAACAAATATATCACTCTATACCCAAATGCAGGAAAAATAACATCCTATCCCTTAACTTTTTACACTGTCGAGGGGTACCTTTCGCTCCTATTTATCCTTTTTTAAACAATAGACTGGATTTTTATTCGATAGAGGAGTATAGTTACCTAGGTAACTAAAAGGCGGTGAACTTATGACAGATTCCCAGCACTTCTTCCATCAATATTTACAGGTATCTCGATCCTTTACGAAAAACTTAAATGAACATCTTGCAGCCCATGCCATGTTTCATTCACAATGGGCTATTATTCATTTCTTAAAGAAGAATGGCCCGGCATCCTTGAGTGAAATCGTCCAATACTTGAACGTTGAGAAACCGACCGTCACCCGCACCGTTAGCCGACTTGAAGAACGGAAGCTGATTGAGCAGCTTGAATCGACGGATAAACGGCTGAAGAGGATTGACCTGACAAAGGCCGGTCAAGAAATGTACGAGCTCTGCAAGAAAACGACCATGGATTACGAGAAAACCGTCATTGCCGATGTAACGGAGGAAGAATTGGACATCGCCATGAATGTACTTAAAAAAATGCAAAAACAGCTACAACAAGAGGATGTGAACCCGCATGACTAGACCCAAACTTTGGACGAAGGACTTCCTGCTCGTCGCCTCAACAAACTTATTTATCTTCCTATGCTTTTACAGCCTGATGGTCACACTTACGGTCTATACAATGGACAAGTTCCATACAAGTGCCAGCATCGCCGGGCTCGCTTCAAGTATATTTGTCATCGGAGCCGTCTTAGTACGTCCGCTGGCCGGAAAAAAACTTGCCCTTATTGGTCCGAAGAAAATGCTTGTCGCAAGCCTTTGCGTATTCTTTGCGTCAACCCTTTTATATTTTGCCGCTGATAACTTGATCCTCCTGTTAGGCTTAAGACTGATTCACGGCGCGGCATTTGGCGTCTCTTCCACCGCAACCGGCACCATTGTCGCTGAGATTATTCCCCCATCCAGAAGAGGGGAAGGGATGGGCTATTTTGCTATCAGCACAAATATCGCCATGGCTATTGGCCCCTTTATCGGGCTCTATATCAGCAATGCCTATGAATACACTATGGTCTTCACCGTGAGTGTAGTATTTGCCTTCTTCAGCCTGCTGGCCTCTATCCTTTTGACGTACAAGCAGCCCGCTCTCACCGAGGAACAGATGGAAAGCCTGAAAAGCAATAAGCTTCGCGACTACTTTGAATTCTCCGCTATCCCGATCTCCATCACAGCAGGAGTCATCGGCTTTACGTATTCAAGTGTCCTGTCTCACATGACATCATTTTCGGCGGAAATCAACTTAGCAGGCGCCGCAAGCTTTTTCTTTGTCATCTATGCAGCTTGCCTGCTGATCACAAGACCATTCACCGGCCGCTGGTTTGACATACGCGGGGAGAACTTCGTCATCTACCCTTCGCTATTATTATATGCCGCCAGCCTATTATTACTCGGCGGTACAATGAACAGCGCCATGCTGCTCTTTGCAGGAGCCATCATGGGCATCGGCCTGGGCACCTTTCAATCAAGCGCCCAGACAATTGCCATTAAAGAAGCACCGCCACACCGAATCGGCCTTGCTACATCAACCTTTTTCGTCATGTATGACATCGGCATCGGCACCGGACCATTCCTGCAAGGACTCTACATCCCGCACTTCGGCTACCGCGGGTTATACTTCACAATGGGGGCAATCGCCATTGTCGGAATTGTAATGTACTACTTCGCACACGGGCGAACAACCGAGATAAAAACAACCAAGCCAGTCTGGAAGGACCAGGTTCAATGAAAAAAGCATTGCCCGAAATTTGGGCGATG
>NZ_JBJEFJ010000025.1:0-69115 GCF_051873915.1 Pradoshia sp. | reverse complement strand
TTGAATTTTTGTTAATGAGAAAGGGCTGCTCCAACAATCAATCTTCACTGACTGTTGGGGCAGCCCTTTTTTGGGTATGGTCGAAGTTCAATTAAGCAAATGCGGTCATAGGTACTTCATGCTTTGCTTGGCCGTCCGTTAATACGGCGTAGAAATTATTGAAGCTTGTTTCAATCATGTTAGAAAGAGCTTCATCCGTATTGGATCCCACATGAGGCGTAACAAGGACACGCGGATACATTTCCACCAGTTTTTGAACAGTTGGGTCCGGGAATGAGTGCCAAGGCTCAAACTGTTTAAAGAAGATATCTGTTTCGTTAGCAAAGACATCTGTGCCGAAACCGTCTAGATGATTGCTTTCTAGTGCTTTTAAGATTGCCTTGTTATCTTGTAATTCACCGCGAGCCGTATTGATTAGAATGGAGCCGCGCTTCATTTTTGAAAGGAATTCTTCGTTGATCATGTTCTCGTTTTGGCCAGGGATGTAAGGGACGTGGATCGTTACGATATCGCTGGCTTGCAATAAGGAGTCTAAATCCATGTAGGTTAACACTTCTTTAGCAGCTTCATTTTCAAAAATATCGTAGCCTACTACATTTGCCCCGAGGCCTTTAAATAATTTCGCTTCAGTTAAGCCGATGCGGCCTGTACCAATGATACCGACTGTGCAATTGCGAATCTCTTTGCTGAACATCGTGCTATCTACAAGGAAGTTCTTGTGAGCAGTTCTAACTGTTGTATAAGCAGTACGACGCAGAAGCATCATAGCGAGCGTTAATGTTAATTCAGCAATCGCATTTGGAGAATAGGATGGAACGTGTGCCACTGGCATGTTGTATTTTTTTGCTGCCTTCAAATCAATGTGATTGTAGCCAACCGTTCTGGTAAATACGTATTTAACTCCATAGTGGGACAATCTCTTTAGATTGATTTCATCAGCAATACAATTTCCTCGTAAAAGGACAGCATCATGTCCCTTTGCTGTATCCACATTTTGATGAGTTAATAGATCTTCAATTAAGGTAAGCTCATAGTTATGTTTATTCAGCTTATGGAAGAATGGAACTTCGTTAGGACGAACTCCATAACAGGCAATTTTAATCATGGTTTTATCTCCTTTTATGGTCGGGCTTTATTAGAAAAGACCGACCTTATTGATGATTTCAAGAATAATAATCCAAAATGGCGTAAGCAGAACAGCTGTGATGGTAGAAAGAAGCGAGGCGTTTGATGCCATAATGGCCTCTTTATCAAAGCTGATGGCATAAGCAG
Source organism: Pradoshia sp. (assembly GCF_051873915.1). Lineage (NCBI taxonomy): Bacteria > Bacillati > Bacillota > Bacilli > Caryophanales > Bacillaceae > Pradoshia > Pradoshia sp. Next base: position 67,843 of record NZ_JBJEFJ010000025.1, on the reverse strand, counting down.
CTGCAACTGTTGCCGTAGGTGTAGCCATCATGATAACAATTGTTGCAAGAGCTTCAAAGCTGACAGGCAGAATGTTCGTTACTGTCAAAACAGCAAGGAAAGCAATATTGATCGCTGGTACGAGCAATACTTTAATGGAGCTGTAGTACCAAGAAGTTTTGCAAGATGCTGCTGATTTAAAGCTGATTTCCCCTAAAGTTGCCCCGATGGAAAGCCATGCAAGCGGAGAAGCGATATTAGCTAAGTAGGTCATTGGCTTATGTAGCCAGATAGCTGTTTGGTCAATTCGCAAGAACGCCACTGAAGCGGCAGTTCCTTCAGCTGTTGTAACAGTCACCTGCGGCATATAGCCTTGGAAGATCCAGATGAAAAGACCAGCGAATGTCGCAATGACAATCGGATTAAGGAACATCGTTTTAATATTTTTCAGTTCCATTTTCAAACCGCTCATTTTGATATATCCATAAGAATAAAGGAAGATACGATACCCGATATTGAAAATGGAGCTGAACATAACTCCGACAGGACCATAAATGGCACTGACAATTGGAATACCAAAAAAGGTAGTGGAGCCGAAAATCGTCAATACACGCAATGTGTCTTGCTTGTCTGCATGATAGCGAAGGAAGAAAGGCTTAGAGATAAAGATTAAAATAATGTAAATGGCAATTCCCCAAATGAGTACGTTCATGCCCTGCTTTAAGGTTTCAGGATTGATATCCTGCATAAAGGCATTAAACGCAAGAGCAGGTAAAGCTACCGTTAATACAACATTACTGAGGAGCTTGCTAACCTGAGAGGAGAAAATTTCTTTTTTTCTTAAGAAGAAACCTAACAGAATGATTAGAACAGTAGATGCAATCGCACCGATGAACGCTGAATCTGATAAGGTGGTTTTAAAAATATCAAATAGATTCATTGATGAATACCTCCAGTTAATGTGAATAACTTCACAATATTGATTGTGGCTGAACAGCTTGTTTCCGGAACAAGGCTAATTATAGGAGGCGCAAAGCTTGGAGAAAACCATTTGTAACTAAAGAAAGTAAAGATAATAACGAAAGAAATGTAAACAGGAACAACAAAACGGGACATTGATATGCCCCGTTTAATCAGCAGAGTTTGCACTTCATGCAAAGTATTTATTTTTTCTCGGCCAGCCATGCTGCGACATTCTCAGCCTCTTCACCCTTAATGATTCCTGCAGGCATGCCCCGTCCGCCCTTATTGATCATCTCAAGTATTTCATCCTTGTCCATTTTGGTGCCAATGTTCACAAGTTCAGGTCCTGCATAGCCTTCCAGCGTCTTGCCGTGGCAGGAGGCGCAGTTATTTTGGTAAATCCGTTCTTCTTCGGTCACATTTGCAGTGTTCGTTTCTTCATCAGAGGAGCATGCCCCTAATAAGAAGAGGAGCGGAATGGAGAGCAATGCTTTCTTATACATAGAAATCTCCTTTCTGTACATATATTGCTTGTGATTGTGGTATTCCACACTAATTTTAACATTTCTTCCTGATATTACGGAAAGAAAGTGATTGAGCTCCTATCTTTGTGAAATGTTTCACAAAATTGCCAAAGACAAATGATGATTTTTCAGATAAAATAAAAGTATCAGATGAGGTTATATTTTTTAGTCTGAAAGGGACAGTAATTGACCATGAGGGACAATAATTGCCCCGAAAGAGTATTCCATAGGGAGGAACTATCCATGGCTATTAAAGAAAGAGAAATTGAAGAAGTCCTATCTGTAACGGAAATGATTGATGAATTGGTTGTGAAAGGGAAAGAAGCTCTACATGTGCTCGAAACCTTTGATCAAGAGAAAATTGACGAAATCGTTCATCAAATGTCCATCGCAGGTCTTGACCAGCATATGCCGCTAGCAAAAATGGCAGTGGAAGAAACAGGCCGCGGAATCTACGAAGATAAATGCATCAAAAACATATTTGCAACTGAATACATCTGGCACAGCATTAAATACAACAAAACAGCCGGAGTCATCAATGAAGATGAGCAAACAGGCGTTGTTGAAATCGCTGAGCCTGTGGGAATCGTTGCAGGTGTAACACCAGTTACAAACCCTACTTCTACCACGATGTTCAAAGCATTAATCTCTATCAAAACGCGTAACCCAATTATTTTCGCCTTCCATCCATCTGCGCAAGAGTCTTCTAAGCGAGCAGCAGAAATCTTACACGATGCAGCAGTCAAAGCAGGAGCTCCTGAAGGATGTATTCAATGGATTGAGAAGCCTTCCATTGAAGCAACAAAACAGCTTATGAACCATAAGGATGTTGCACTAGTATTAGCAACAGGCGGAGCTGGCATGGTCAAATCTGCATACTCTACTGGTAAACCAGCACTTGGCGTTGGCCCAGGAAATGTCCCTTGTTATATTGAAAAATCAGCTAAGGTCAAACGTGCCGTTAATGATGTCATCCTCTCTAAAACATTTGATAACGGAATGATTTGTGCCTCAGAGCAAGCCATCATCGTTGACACGGAAATCTATGATGAAGTGAGAAATGAATTCATCCTCAATAACTGCCACTTCGTCAATGCAACTGAATTGAAAAAACTAGAACGACTAGTTATTAATAAAGATACATGTGCCGTAAACCCTGGCATCGTTGGTAAACCTGCAGCTGAAATCGCAGCTATGGCAGGCTTTAAAGTACCAGCTGATACAAAAATATTGATTGCTGAACTTGAAGGAGCAGGTGCTGATTACCCGCTATCAAGAGAAAAGCTTAGCCCAGTGCTTGCCTGCATCCGCGTAAATTCTACTGAGGAAGGCTACCAAACATGCATGAACATGCTGAACCTTGGCGGTCTTGGACACTCTGCTGTTATTCACAGCACAGATAAAGATGTACAAATGGAATACGGAAAACGAATGAAAGCTTGCCGTATTATCGTCAATGCTCCATCTGCACAAGGCGGTATCGGTGACATCTACAACGGCTTCATTCCTTCCCTGACACTAGGCTGCGGATCTTACGGAAATAACTCTGTATCAGAGAACGTATCTGCAACTCACTTAATCAATGTGAAGAAAATGACTCAACGCCGCAATAACATGCAATGGATCAAATTGCCGCCTAAAGTTTATTTCGAAAAATATTCTACACAATACTTGGCAAAAATGCCTCGTATCAAACGTGCCTTCATCGTAACCGATGAAGGGATGGTCCGCCTCGGATATATAGACATCGTAAAAGAATATTTACGTAAAAACAAAGGCATTGAAGCGGTAGAAATGTTCTCAGATGTAGAACCAGACCCAAGTGATGAAACAGTATTCAAAGGCGCTAAATTAATGCATGCCTTCCAGCCGGATGTCATCATCGCCATCGGCGGAGGATCCGCAATGGATGCTGCAAAAGGAATGTGGCTCTTCTATGAACAGCCTGAAACAACCTTCTTCGGCATCAAACAAAAATTCTTGGATATCCGTAAACGTACCTTCAAATATCCAGAACTAGGTGGAAAAGCGCAATTCGTTGCCATCCCAACTACATCCGGTACAGGATCAGAGGTAACACCATTTGCGGTTATCACAGACAAAGAAACAAACGTCAAATACCCATTAGCGGATTACGCTTTAACACCTGATGTGGCCATCATCGACTCTCAATTCGTCATGACCGTACCAAAAAGCATCACGGCTGACACAGGTATGGACGTACTAACTCATGCGATTGAAGCCTATGTATCCGTAATGGCGAGTGACTACACAGACGGTCTTGCCCTAAAAGCAATCGACCTCGTGTTCAAATACTTGAAAGCATCCTATGATAACAACAAGGATGAAGAAGCACGTGAAAAAATGCATAACGCATCCTGCATGGCCGGAATGGCATTCTCTAACGCATTCCTAGGCATTAACCACAGCCTTGCGCACAAAATCGGAGCAGAATTCCACATTCCGCACGGCCGTGCCAACGCCATCCTAATGCCGCATGTCATCCGCTACAACGCTATTCGTCCAAGGAAGCACGCCCTCTTCCCTAAATACGAAAGCTACTGCGCAGATGAACGCTATGCACAAATCGCCAGAATGCTCGGACTCCCTGCTTCTACAACAGAAGAAGGCGTCAATTCTCTAGTGAATGCTGTCATCGAACTCGGTAAATCACTCGACATTGACATGAGCATGAAAGGCCAAGGCGTACAAAAAGATGAACTAGACAGCAAACTAAACCGCTTGGCAGAACGTGCATTTGAAGACCAATGTACAACAGCCAACCCTAAATTGCCGCTTATCTCAGAGCTAGAAGACATTTTGAAAGCAGCATATAAGGGAGTTTAATATAATGAAAGAAGAGAAGACAGCTGACGCTGTCTTCTTTTTTTGTGGAGATTTATTTGCCTAACTTATTATTGATTGGTTAGGCAAATTTATAGTCATTTGCTGTGATTCTCAATAGTCTGTTGTATGGGAATTGAATCTAAGATATGGGTATCATCCTGTGCACTAATCCCTTTCAAAGAGTCAGCTTATTACATATATTGAAATAATAAAATGGGGAAGGAGGTTATAAGTTTGAAATCTGAGCATTGTTATTGTGGTGAACGTGGAAGGAATCAAAACCATCCTATCATGAAAGGGCGATATCGAATTCCTGTTCATTTTCCACGCTTTGACTGTGTTGACTGCGGACATTTTTTTGAGATTAATTTAGCAGGACTAACAGACTCCATGAATTTTAAATTAATCGAACTTAAAGGCCATGAAGTAGAAATTGAAACGACTCTTTGTGCAGAAGACAATAAAATCAAAGGGGAAATTCATAATATTGGTATTGATTATATTGATCTTTTAAAGGAGAACGGAGTGATTGTAACGATTTTGAAAGATAAAATCAGTCAGATTCACTGGTTAAATGAAGGCAGAGTTCATCAAGATAAATATTTAGTCGAAACCTCTTTTATCAAATAGAAGGGAGATCTTTGTGTTTTCTTGAATAAAGATGCACCCTTTATCTAATGTGTGCGTCTAGCTTGAGCATTGGTTAGTCCAATGTAATGCGTTGGTTGTTGTCTCTGGTATCGTCGATTATTTGGTGGTGTCCTCCATTGTGAATAGGATGAATTTGAGATCATATAGAATAGTATACGAATCGGGAAGGATGCCATCTTTGTTCAGTGCAAATCGGTCTGTTGCTTAAATCAATATCATTGAAGTCTGCTTTCTAAATTGGTTCTGCTTGTTAAGATTTATTGATTGTTTTCCTTCATTCATGTGATGAAATCGACTGTTGTAGAGCAGCTGTAAGGAAAGATCAAACCGATGTTGCAGAACGAAAATAACCTGAAGGGGTCCGTTTGTGTCAATCATCATGTTGACAGAGCCTATGAATAAATATGGGTGAATGAATGTCTGGTAGAAAGCAGAATTCTCCAACTTAATTTATGGGAAAAGCAGCTTAGTGAGGAGGAAAACGTTTTTTAAGGTCTTTCCAGATAGGGGGTATTATGATGATTAAATTCAAACAACTGTTCATTATTTTTCTCTTTTTCACCTCATTCTTATTATTTATGAGTTCTGACAAAGTACTGGGACATTCTTTTGTTGTTAAGGAATCTCCTGTCCCTAATAGTCAATTAGAAACACCGCCCAAAGAGGTTGTAATTACGTTTGATAAAAAAGTTGAAAGAGAGCTTGCCTCAATAAAGGTAACCAATGAAAAGCAGCAGAAGGTAACAGGCAATCTGCCTCGGTTGAATGATAATCAGAAAGAAATTGCGTTAGAACTCCCAGAGTTAGGGACGGGGATTTATAAGGTCGAATACTATGCAGTTTCATCTAATGATGGTCATCCTATAAGAGGTGCGTATCATTTTAATGTAATTGATGTGAATCCAACGGCCCAAATGGATAGGCATGGAACAATGATGGAACCTGAGCCGCAGCAACCAAGCAGTGAAGAAAACGCCATGAAGGCAGATGCTGGCTCTGACTCAGAATTTACATTAGCTGATGTCAATTTAACAGAATGGCTCATTTATATGATGAGAGCTATTTATTATATAGGCCTATTATTGATCATTGGTTGGGTATTTTGGTGGAGGTATATTAAAGATTACTCCACAGATCTGAAGAAGAAGTATTTATTTTGGGGAATTGTGCTTCAAATGCTACATCTTGTTGGATTACTATCCATGATATTGATTCAATTAAATATTTTTACCGATCAAGGCTTATCATTCGCTACGGACTTTCCGTTTGGCACTAATTTTGGTTTGATGTGGCTCGTTTCTCTTTTAGTTTCTCTAATTGGTTTTATTGTTTTGTTCCGGAATGAATGGTGTGATCTTGGATGGGTGATGATTCTTCTTTTGGCTAAAAGTTTGAATGGTCATTCACTTGAATTTGAGCCATCGTCTGCTTTAGTACTGAGTAATAGTATTCATCTAATGGCAGCCTCCATTTGGGCATCTGGTCTCACCTTTATCATTGTCTTTTGGAGAAAACAAAGATTATATGTCCAATCCTTTATACCGCTTTTTTCAAGATTCGCCCTAATGAGTATGGTTATTTTATCGATAACAGGTTTCTTTGCAAGCATTGCATTTCTTTCAAGCTTTGAGCAATTATTATCAGGCTGGGGAATTGTCTTGCTGTCGAAAGTGGTTCTAGTAATTTTCGTCATCATTATAGCTGCTCTAATACGCACAGCGATAAAAAAACATAAGAATGCAGATTCAAGAAAACTAATTATGCTAGATTTCTTCCTTATGATGGCTATTATTATTCTTGTGTCTATTTTAACGTATCTAAGTCCAATATCCTTACCTTAGGAACGGATGGAAAAGCACAGCAGACCGAATGTGAAATATACCAGAACCGTTGAAAATGTGATAAGGCCTAAATCTGCAACAACCCCAATCATGGGACCCATTATTCCAGCCATTAACCCGCTTGAAATACCAGAAAGTAATGTTTGATAATCCACCAATGCGCCAAAAAATGCCCCAATAATCATAGCAATAGCTGTAGTGAAAATTGTGACCTCAGTATAATAACCCGGAAAAGTAAAACCAAGGACCGTTCCGACGGCAATCCCCATTACTCCACTACTCGACATAGCAAGATTCATCCCAAGATGATATCCAATTAAATTTCTAACTTTATATAGGAAGGAATAAGAAACAAAACAAACAATGAAGTAGCTTGCAGTAATCAATATGATTAATAGGCTCATAGTATTGGCTCCTTTGAATGAAATTCTGGGCTTATTCAGGTAATGTCTAATAACTAATTGACGAAGAATAAGGATGGAAAGGAACAAGGATAAACATGAGTAACAATGAAAGGTATGAAAATCAACATCCTGAATTAAAACAGGAAGATCGCTTTACCTCCCCTGCAAGTTCATTGCCCTTGTATGAGTTGAAAATGCTGCAAGAATATATTCATGGCGTTAATCTGCAGAACCTGGGAAGTTATCTTCCGCATCATAAAAAGCAAATGATGTTATTGAAGTTTTTTAAACATAAAAAAAACCAGCTAGTTGAGGTCTTTTCAAGAGATGGACATGAGGTCATTAAGACGGTAGGTAAAGTGAATATTGTAGGTAGAAATTTTGTTATGATAAAAACTTTATTCACGCGAATTTGGATTCCGTATCATGCGATTCATTCTGCTAAAACTCCTTTTGGAATTCCAGATCTACCAAGCGGACATCAACATGTCATTTATGATGTGGAGCTGAGACGAAGAATATTGACGAACTTCGGTGAAACTGTTTCGGGTAAAGAAATCTTGAAACAGCAGTTTTTTGAGGAATCATTAAATACCAATTTAACGTTATGGCTAGGCACAAGAGTGACCATAATGGCCGGCAATACGATTAAAGGCAAGATGACCAATATTCATAACGGCTCAATTCAAATAAAGGATAAGAAAAAACATGAAATATCCATCAACAATATAAATTATGTGAGGCAGGGAAGATTTATTTCTTATTTTCAACGCTTAATAGCAAAGGTGAAAAAGGGGCATTTCAGTAAAGAAAAGTAAAAAGATCAATGTAAGTTGATCTTTTTTTGTGAAGAACCTTTATTTTGATTGGGGTAATTCATTATTTAATTTCATTTTTGTTTCCATATATTTGAATATTCATACTATATAGAAGGAAGGGAGAGATGGTTTTGGCAGAAAAAATGATTGATGGAAATCAACTATTCGTAGAATTTGAGAACAAGAATGTTTTACTTGTATTGAAAAGCAGTCAACTTAATATTCTCGGTCAAACGTTCAGACCGATTTTCACGGGGGAAGTAACGAAGGTTGATAATGGTTTCATTACAATGGACAAGCCAATTATTAAGATGCATAATGCGCCCTTTTACACATTTCCAACACCATTATGTTTTCCGATTGAACATATCGTTAGCATCAGCCTTTTTGACCCTAAACGAGTAATACCGATTGTATAATACAAAACTTTTAAGCTAGGATGTGATTCTTTGGATAAAGATACTTTATCAAAGCAACTAAATAGTCAAGGTGATGATATTAATGCTGTTAGACAAGCTCATGTTACCCGTGAATTTAAAGAGCACAAAAAAAGGCGTGCACTTATCATCTTGGCTTCTTATCCATTCTTGATTATCGGCAAGATTATGGATGTTGTTGGTGATTATGTAGTCATAAAAGCTGAGGTGACCAATGTTAACGAGTTAGATGGGGAAACGTTTAATATTCATATTGATAGTATTGAGGTTTTTTATATTCAAAAACCAGGTAAACCGGTGATACCTGATATTAGGGGAGAAGATGATGATTAGACATTTTCACATTGTGGCCATATCAGTTCGTATGGTTGTGAATAAATTTGGTGATCATGACCCCGATGGCATGATGTATGTTCTGAAGGAAAATGAGAACATTGTACAAAAAAAGGTGAAATATCATCCATTTACTCCCGTCGATTTAGTAGAGCCACTCGTGATTCGTGCGAATGAAGGCGATGATATTGAAGTCACCTTTGAAAACAAACTCCCGTTTAATACCTCCATGCACATTCAAAATGCTGAATATAAAGTGTTTACTTCTGATGGGGCCTTTGTTGGGATAAATCCAGACACGACCGTTGAACCAAATGAAAAAATCATTTATAAGTGGAAAGTTCATAAGGAAGGAGTTCATTTCTTTTCAGATTTAGGCAACACATTATCAAGTGAATTAGGCAGTAATGTACATGGCTTATTTGGCGCTCTTTTCGTAGAACCGAGAGGCTCTTGGTGGACGGATCCTATTACAGGTAAGCCGATTGAAAGCGGCTGTTTCGCTGATGTGCATAACAAGCTGCTTCCTTCCTTTCGAGAATTCGGCTGGTTTTTCCATGATGAAATGGAAGTGGATGATTTAACAGGACAAGCACCTATTAGTCCCCACACTCTTCAGCCAGAAGCAACACATTTAATCAATTATCGTGCTGAGCCGATGCGTAATAGGATGAGATTGATTCAGGAGGGGGTCGTTTGTCCGGATTGTGAAGGTGAAGAGGTCCATCATGATTCATGGGTGTTCGGTGATCCTGATACTCCTATCCTGCGAGCTTATGTTGGAGATCCAATCAAGATCAGGCTGGTTCATGCCGGTGTCCAAGAAACGCATTCCTTTCATTACCATGTCCATCAATGGTTATTTGAACCAACAGATGTGGACTCGGAGCTAGTCGATGTACAGGCCATTTCCCCGCAAACTCATTATACGGTTTCTCCTCTTTATGGGGCAGGAAGCTTACAAGGTGCAATGGGCGATGCGATTATACACTGTCATCTTTATCCACACTTTGGTGAGGGAATGTGGGGAATGCAACGTAATTTTGATACCTTACAGGATGGCAGTCAATGTTATCCGAATGGTTTACCCATTAAGGCACTGCAACCATTGCCTGGCCGACCATTGCCTCCAAGGCCGACGCCGGAGAAACCAGGATTTCCAGGATTTATTCCCGGGATTGTTGGATCAAAAGCGCCACGTCCGCCACTTGGGATTGTGGGAGGAAGAGAAGCCACTAGGATTGAAAAGAATTCTTTCGCACCAAATGCCCAGCCGGGAGCGGTATTTGTTAATCCATGTATACCGAATGTAACACCTGAAAGGGAATTTCATGTTGTCTTGATGCAAATGCCGATTATTTATAATAATCAAGGATGGCATGATCCGGAAGGCCGATTATATGTGTTGGCAGAAGATGAAGCGGATGTACTTGCGGGAAGAAAGGCACCAGAACCACTTGTTTTAAGGGCAAATGCGGGTGAATGTATTCATTTTAAATTCACCAATAAATTACCTGAAACAATTGGTGGAAATGCCTTCCAATTAGTGAATCGAACCTATGAGGCAGGCATGCATGTTCACTTTGTTAAATTTGACGTTCTTGTAGCAGATGGAGCCAATGTTGGCTGGAACTATGATTCGGGGATTCTTCCGGGTGAAACGATCCGTTACCAATGGTTTGCTGATGTTGAATTAAAAGCGACCTTTTGGCATGATCATCTATTTGCTAACGAGCATCAGCAGCATGGTGTTTTTGCAAGTATTAATGTACAAGCAAGAGGTTCAAGATTCTTAGATTCACACACAGGAAAGGAGATTAAATCAGGAACTCAGGCAACCATCATAAATCCATTAATACCAGATTTTCGTGAGCTGAATTTATTTGTACAGGATTTTGCCCTGCTATTTGATAAAGACGGCTGTCCTCTAAATCCGCCTCCGTTTCCAGGGTCCCCCGATGATCCAGGAGTAATGGGAGTTAATTACCGAAATGAACCCATTCAGTTCCGTTTAAAAGAGCCGGATTGCGATCCTGCTTATGTGTTTAGTTCTTGGATCCATGGTGACCCTGTAACGCCGATGTTACAAACCTATAATGGAGATCCTGTTCGTATTCGTCTTCTTCAAGGGGCGCATGAAGAATCGCATAGCTTTAATCTTCATCGCCAGCGCTGGCATAGAGAAAGACTGGATTTAGATTCAGAAATCGATCAGCAGCAACATCTTGTCATAGCCGATTCGTTTACCTTGGAATTTAATATCGAAGGGGAAGGCGACTTCGACATGCTCTATCATTACGGAAGTATTGATGACATTTGGTTAGGCAACTGGGGAATTTTTAGGACATTTGAAAAGAAGGTACCGCACTTGATTCCGCTGCCAGATAGGGAGCCGCCTCCAAAGCGAGAAGAACCTTTACCAAGCCCAACTGGGAAGAAACCTCCAATCGCTCAACAACCGAAACAGCCATACCCGCCTAATGTTGCAGTTCGAAAGTATGAAGTCGTTGCATTAAATACTTCGATCCAGTATAACGATGCTGGGGATCACGATCCTTATGGCATTATCTTCGCCCATAAAGATGATGTGCCCAAAATCTTGAAAGGGGATATAAACCCAGAGCCTCTTATTATTCGGGCTAATACCGGTGAATGGGTAGAAATAACCCTTCATAATCGATTGGAAGACCACTTCCATCATGAGAAAAGACATGGATATCCGTTTGTGCCCGTAAATGCTCCATCTCCTCCATCAAAGCGTATATCCCTGCATGCTCAACATGTGATATACGATGTAAGGTATTCGGATGGTGCAACGGTTGGGTTTAATCATGACCAGACCATCGCTCCAGGGCAAAGTATAACCTATCACTGGTATATCGACCGCGACTTTGGATCAGCCAATCTTTGGGATATGGCAGATGTTCGAAATCATCGCCATCATGGAGCTTTTGGCATGCTGATTGCAGAGCCTAGGGGATCGAATTATCTAGACCCAATGACGAGAGAGGAAGTATATACAGGCAGCCAAGTTGTTATTTCAAATCCTTTATTATATGAATTTAGAGAGTTTGCTCTCTTAATGCATGATGGGGTAAGACTTGTTGATAAGAAGGGAAAACTAATCATTGATCCGGAACCGCTTTTTGTTGAGCCAGAAGAAGAATTAGCGGATCCTGAAGATCAAGGTTCAAGAGGGTTCAACTATCGTACAGAGAGGTTCCATCATCGTATAGATCATCCTAACGAAGTGTATAAAGTATTCAGTTCAAGAAAAGAGAATGGAGATCCGGCTACACCTTTATTTTTAGCCTATCCTGGGGATCCAGTGACGTTTCGGTTTGTATTTCCTTCTGATAAGCCTAGGACGCATACTTTTACCATCCATGGCCATAAATTCTTCAGAAGCCGGGAGGATATGAATTCTTCTATTATATCTGCTGATGGTTTCAACACAGTAGGTTCGAACGATAATTTTGAATTACTCTACGGCGCTGGCGGTTTATTACGGGAAGCAGGAGATTATTTATATCGTTCAGGTCTAATCAGATGGGATATTGAATTAGGGATGTGGGGTATCATGCGGGTTCTAAAGGATAAAACCGAACTATTGAAGCCGCTTCAACTAAAAACTGGTAAGGTTGATAAGGATGATTTGAAATGAACAAATGTCCTAATTGTCAAAGTATAAACTGTCCTTGTGTTGATTATGCTGAATGCCCATGTGATTGTCCCAAAAAAATTCCAACTAAACGATTTACTTCTCCCAATAGTCCGCTTCCACCTGATGAACTAGAAGTGCTGCAACGTTGCATTGAAGCAGCAAATGATTTGCTTCGTTCTCTAGGGAATGAGAGTAATCCGGATAATACGAGGCAGCTGCAACTGCATTTCCTTCAGCTTGAGGGCGTATGTATAAAAGTAAAATTGAAATGTGGAGATAGCAAATCTGAAGATAAAGAATCTTGTTTAGGAGAAGTTGGAGTAGAGATAACGGGAACATTCGTTACAGCAGGCAGGAATTTTATCCAACTAAACGTACTAGGGAATGATGTATTTATTTTGTATGAGAGGCTTATATCAATTTCAAAGGAAGAATCTAAACATCATGCTAAGGAAAAGTTGGATGAGAATCGAAATACTAGAGGAGTAAAGATCTCGAGATTTAGAAAATATTTTCGGAAATTCAAACGGTTCTTTCGAGATTGTCTTAGATGGTTTTTCCCGTCCTCACGAGTCAAAATAACGAAACACCATAAACATGATGAACAAGAGTTTCTTCATGCAGATCGGACTACGAGAAGAGAAATGGTCCTGAACTTTGGGGACTTTGTTTCAAAGAACCCTGAATTAGTCAATTTATTCTTTGGGCTTTCACTTCATATGCATCTGAAACATTATTTGGGTAAGGATATTAAAGTGAAAACCAATGACCATAGGATGATGGAAGGAACATTAGTTAAAGTAGAATCTGAAAAAGTAAAGGTCAAAAATAAGGATAAATCGAAAGAAATAAGTTGGAACGAAATTTGTTTTCTAGAAGTAGAACGATAAGGAATTTCTGTTCAATTATATAAAGAGCATAGCTCATTCAACTGTTAACTAGACACCACGATGTAGAAAGGTTTGTCTAGGCTGTGCCGCACTTAATCGCAAAGAATCTGATTCTGGTAGACTAACGGAGTCAGATTCTTTATTTGTCTAGGTAGGGTTGAAGGTCCTGAGCTTGAAGGCAATGGGAGAAGTCAGGTTATGTTGAGACTTCTTCACATCTTTTCGTAGAAGAATTAAGAACAACTCAAGGGCTCAATAATCTACAAGGTCTTCACGGGAATTTTTCGTTAGATATCTTTGAACCGCATATACCCGATGGTGTGAGGGGTTGTTCGGGAACACTCCCTCCTACTTGATTGTGATGAATTGGCAGGTGTATGGTAAGGCCGGAGAAAGCCCACCAAAACCTCATACAAGGGGTATGAGGTTTTGGTGGGCAAAAGCTGGCCAAAGTATAGCCATCATCAAACAATCAAATCCTGCCCGCAAACCGAGCGGCTGATTCGACCGCTTCCTTTGTGGTGGTTGGGCCATAAATGGTATAGAAGCCTTTGTAGTCAGCGTTCGTATAGTGGAAGGTCATTTTAAAGGGCAGTAGAATGTCTTCTATTGTTTCGCCTGGTGCTTCGTATTGAGTTGCGTCAGCTCCTGTTGTGACGAGGAGGGCGAAGGGCTTATTTTCTAAGGCATGGCCTTCCGGTCCGTATGCCCAGTTGAAGGCGAAGGTTTCGTCAATCCATTTCTTTAAGAGGGATGGGCAGCTGTACCAATAGATAGGGAATTGGAGAATGATTGAATCGTGTTCTTCGATTAACCTTTGTTCGGCTTCGATATTGATTTGTTCGTCGGGATAGGTTTCATAGAGATTGTGGATGGTGAATTGTTCCGGCTGTTTGTTTAATTCATCAATAACTTGTTTGTTTAGGCTGGATTGTGCCATGTTTGGGTGTGCTAGGATGACTAATGTATTCATGATGATATCATTCCTTCCTGAAGTTGTTTGTGGTGTTATGTTCCCCTCCTTTTGAGTTTACTGAATGGTGATTTTTGTGTAAAAGACAATTAGTGCCGTTGATGTCAGATTATCGTCTGATTACTGGAGCTTGCTGGATAATTAGGGAGCGGGTGGTGTGCTATGATAGGTTTAGAGGAGGATATTCGGATGATTTATATCGGTGTAACCGGATGGGGAGATCATGATTCTCTTTATCCGCCAGCTATCAAGCCTAAGGATAAGCTTGCCGAGTATAGTGCGCATTTTCCGGTGGTCGAGGTGGATGCGTCCTTTTATGCGATTCAGCCAGCCCGTAATGCTGAAAAGTGGGTGCGTGAAACGCCGGAGAGCTTCAAGTTTGTTGTGAAGGCTTATCAGGGGATGACGGGACATCAGCGAGGGGATATTCCGTTTGCTTCAAGGGGTGAGATGTTTGCGGCCTTTCGGGAGTCTTTGAAGCCTTATATGGGGGCGGGCAAGTTTTCGATGGCTCTTTTTCAGTTTCCGCCATGGTTTGATTGCAAGAAGGAGAATGTGGAGTATCTTCGCTATTGCCGGGAGCAGATGGGAGATATTCAGTCAGCACTTGAATTTCGGCATCAGTCTTGGTTCAGTGATTCCTTCAGGGAAGGGACGCTCGGGTTTATGAAGAAGGAGGGATGGATTCATTCCATCGTTGATGAGCCGCAGGCTGGTGAGGGTTCAATTCCGACGGTGCCGGTTGTGACAGATGAGAATTTGACCTTGGTTCGATTGCATGGAAGAAATGTGCATGGATGGAATAAACCGAATGATGCGAATTGGCGTGAAGTCCGCTATTTATATAAGTACAATAAGGAAGAGCTGTTGGAATGGAGAATGAGAATTCAGGAATTGGCAAAGCATACGAAGGATATTATTGTTTTATTCAATAATAATTCCGGAGGGGATGCGGCCGGTAATGCGAAGGATTTCCAGGCCTTGCTTGGAATTGATTATGAAGGCTTGGGTTCGAAACAGCTAGGTCTATTTTGAGTGTTCTTTATTGTGATTGATTGGAAAGGCGGGACTTATTTATATGGAATTTTTGTTGCTTGTACTTGTTGGGCTGGCAGCCGGATTTTTGGGAGCTTTGGTTGGCTTAGGCGGGGGAATTATCATTGTGCCAATGCTGCTGTTTCTGTCTGGAGGGCTGCTCGGGGTAATTTCTCCGCAAATGGCTGTCGGGACGTCTTTATTCACATTAGTGTTTACTGGGCTTTCTTCTGCTCTTGCTTATTTGAAGCAGCGGACAGTTGATTATCGGAGCGCTTTTTTATTTTTAATCGGGATTGCTCCAGGAAGCTTGGTTGGAGGCTGGGCCAATAAGTTCATGGATGTGGAGGCATTTAATATCCTGTTTGGGATTTTGATGGTATTTCTCTCCTTTTTATTGATGATCAGAGGGAACTTGAAGCCGAAGAAGAGGAAGTCGAAAGGGATAGAACGGACTTATATCGATCAGGAGGGGAAAGAGCATACATACGGTTATAGCGTTGCGTTTGCCATTTTTATTTCCTTTATTGTCGGATTCCTTTCTTCCTTATTTGGTATTGGCGGAGGTTCCTTGATGGTTCCGGTTATGCTTCTTATCTTTCATTTTCCGCCGCATCTGGCCGTTGGTACATCGATGCTGCTGATTTGTCTTTCCGCCATCATTGGTTCGGTGACCCATATTGCGGCAGGACATGTCGTTTGGATTTATGCACTGGCGCTTATTCCGGGCGGTTGGTTTGGTGCTAAGTTTGGAGCGTATGTGAATACGCGGATGAAGAGCGCTACGCTTGTCATGGCGTTGCGTATTATGTTAATTGTTGTAGGTGTTAAATTGATTTGGGATGGGGCGCAAGCCTTATTATAGAGGTGAGTATCATGAAGGAAACGATTCATTTATTACATATTAATGATCTGCATAGCCATTTTGAGCATTGGGAAAGAATTGTCCGCTATATGGATGAGCAGCAGGAATTATATGAAAGTGCTGGCGATGTTGTGTATAGGCTCGACATCGGAGATCATGTCGATCGTTTCCACCCCTTTACCGAAGGGACGATGGGGAAAGGAAATATAGAGCTGCTGAATGCTGCTGGGATGGACGGGGTGACCATCGGGAATAATGAAGGAATTACCTTGCCTCATGAGGGGCTTAATCATTTGTACGATGAAGCCCGTTTCCCGGTAACAGTCGCTAATCTATATGATGAGAATGGCAAGCGGCCGAAGTGGGCGCTTCCTTACTTCATACGCACAACACCATTAGGCAGAAGAATTGCCTTCTTTGGTGTGACTGCGCCATTTACGGAGCTGTATCATCTATTGGGCTGGAAGCTGACCGACCCTTATGAGGAAATTGCATCAGTGCTTAAGGAGCTGGAGGGGAAAGCAGATTTAATTGTACTTCTATCTCACTTAGGGCTTCCGGCAGATGAATTGGTTGCGGCGAACTTTCCTGAAATCCATGTGATTCTTGGCGGTCATACGCATCATATTCTTCACCATGGAAAGGTATATGGCCATACACTTATCTGCGGTGCAGGGAAGTATGGAATGTATGTCGGTCATGTAGAGATTACGCTGGATGACAAAGGAATTAAGGCTGTATCCAGATTAGAGAATATGACTGATGAAGGGTATACGAAGCAGGAGAAGGAAGTAGCTGACCGTTTAGTTGAAAAAGGAAAGACAAGTCTTGGGGAGGTTTTGCTTGAGCTTGAGAAGCCGATGTCAACGGATTGGTTTGTCCCTTCAGAAATGCCGGATGTTTTATGCGAGGCATTAAGAGATTGGTGCAAAACAGATTGTGCTTTTATCAATGCGGGATTGCTCCTGGATGGATTAAAAGAAGGTCCAGTGACAAGATATGATCTTCATAAGATTTGTCCACACCCGATTAATCCATGTGTGCTCACCCTTTCTGGAAGTGAGCTGACCGGTATATTAAGGCAGACGGAGAATCCGAAATGGCCTCATTTCCAGGTGAAGGGGCTTGGGTTCCGCGGTTCTGTCATGGGAATGTTTGTTTATGCCGGATTGGAGAAGATAAATGGCGAGTGGCTGATTAATGGGGAGCAAATCCATCAAAAGGCCGAATATACAATGGCTGTTCCAGATATGTTTACATTCGGCTATTTATTCCCTGAGGTGCGGGATGTGGAACAGAAACGATATTTGATGCCGGAGTTCCTGCGCGATTTATTGGCATGGAAATTAGCCCAATCTGATCGGTAGGCAGCAATCTGCCAGGCTGTCATCCATATACTTTAAGAGCAGTAGTTTTAAAGTGATGGAGGGAAATGCCATGATTGAAGTCATCCCTTATGAGATTGGGGGAAAGCTGTATACCGGTATTTCGGTTCAGCTTCCGAAGACGACCCTTTTGGTCATCTCCAATGATATAGGCTATATTATGTGCGGGGCGCTGGATGTTGGATTATTGAATGAACGTCTTTCTGACCGGCAAATCATTGCTGGAAGAGCAGTGGGAGTAAAGACCTTGGAGGAGCTGTTGAATGCTCCCCTTGAGTCTGTTACCGATGAAGCGAGAAAAAGAGGAATCATTCCCGGTATGACTGGGAAGGATGCCCTTATCTTATTTCAGGCTTGATCCAAAATTAAGCGACTAAACCCTTCTTTACAAGCATAGGTATTACTTGTATAGGAGGGATTTTTTTGTTCAAAAAAAGGGCATTTAAACGACAGAGCTTATTGCCGAGCGGCCCCTTACCAACGAAATATGTCCTGCTTATTTCTCTCGGCTTTTTTATCGTATCGACCATTTTGGCGATTTGGATTGTGAATAAGGCGATTGAGCCTACATTGATGAAATATGCGGAATCGGAAACGAAGAAGATGGCCAGCGTTGTCATTAATAAGGCAATTGAGGAATCTATAGCGAAAAATAAAGATTTGAATGATGTGATTACTGAAATTCCAAAGGAAGGTGAGGAAATTTCAGTGGAAGGGATTCGTTTTAATACGGAAATTATCAATCGTTTCCGTGCGGATACGACGATGCGGATCCAAGAGGCGTTAAGAGAGATTGAGGCTGGTGATTTATCCTCTGTCGATTATTTGAGTACGAGTAAGGATGGAAAGAACGGAGATGGGATAATCCATGAGGTGCCTCTTGGTAAAGTGACGAATAATGCCTTGCTTGGTAATATGGGACCGGATATTCCTGTGGAGATTCATGCGGTCAGTGATGTGCAAAGCGATGTGAAGACAACACTTGAGCCATATGGTATTAATAACGCACTCATTAAGGTTGTTCTTTTCGTGGAGGTCAATGCGCAGGTTGTCGTTCCTTTTGCTTCTAAGCCGACTAAGATTACGACAGATGTACCGATTGCCATGAGAACGACGTCAGGTCAAGTTCCATCCTATTATAATGGAAGCGGAAATGGTGCAGGGCCGGCGATACAGCTTCCGACAAAATAGGCCAAAGGTCTTGAACATTGTGTGATAAATTGACATTCCCCCCATATATAGTATATTATTTACCTATTGCAGAATTATCAGAAAATTTACACATATCGTGGGGGGATTATCTTAATGGATAAACAGAGAGCGCAATGGGGAACTAGGGCAGGTTTTATTTTTGCGGCTGTAGGGTCTGCTATCGGTCTTGGGAATATTTGGCGTTTTCCGTCTGTTGCTTATGAAAATGGAGGAGGAGCCTTCTTTCTTCCATACTTATTTGCATTATTGACGGCGGGTATACCGCTGCTAATCATGGAGTTTACAATTGGGCAGAAACTGAGAAGTTCGGCACCGCTCAGCTTCTTTAAGATTCGTAAAGGTGCAGAATGGCTGGGCTGGTGGCAAGTTATTGTAGCCTTTATTATTGCAACCTATTATGCTGTTATCCTCGCATGGTCACTATCCTATGCGTATTTCTCCCTTAAGAGCACATGGGGGGATGATACGGAAGGCTATTTATTCAATTCATTCCTAAAGGTTCTGCCTGGAGAGAATGCTGGAGCGTTTGGTTCAATTGTTCCAAATGTATTCTTCCCGCTTCTGATCATCTGGGTACTTGCCCTTATCATTTTGTTTGCTGGCGTTAAGAAGGGGATTGAAAGGGCAAATCGCGTCTTTATCCCTTTATTGGTTCTCATGTTCGGGATTATCGTTGTTCGTGCTGTCACACTTGATAATGCAACTGCCGGTTTACAGGCTTTCTTTGAACCCAATTGGTCCCAGCTGACAAACGGGAAGGTATGGGTCGCTGCCTATTCACAAATCTTCTTTTCCTTATCCATTGCCTTTGGAATCATGATCACGTATGCGAGTTATTTGCCAAAGAAAACAGATATTACGAATAATGCCTTCATCACCGGCTTTGCGAATTCCAGCTTTGAGCTCCTCGCTGGAATCGGGGTATTTGCGACTCTAGGCTTTATGGCCGGGCAGATTGGCGTACCGGTTAATGAGGTTGTAAGCGGCGGTATTGGTCTGGCCTTTGTTGTCTTCCCGCAAATTATTAATGAGATCCCGACATGGCCGAATCTTTTTGGCTTCTTATTCTTTGCGAGCCTATTCTTGGCAGGGATGACATCCTTGATATCGATTGCAGAAGTATTTATCTCAGCCGTTCAGGAGAAGTTTGGCATTACGCGTAATAAGGCGGTTGCCTTCGGTGCTGGAGGGGCAGCAGTCATTTCGGTTCTATACGCGACTCAGGGCGGACTGTATATCTTTGATACAGTTGACCACTTTATTAACCAATATGGTGTGGCACTTGCCGGTCTCGTTGAGATTGTATTCATTGCCTGGATTGCGAGAGAATTGTCCAATCTTCAGAATCACGCGAACAGCATGTCAGACATTCGCCTTGGAGTATGGTGGAAGGTATGTCTTGGCTTGATTACTCCTATTGTCCTTGGATTTATGATGATTCAAACATTTACAGCGGATATTCAGAATAATTATGAAGGGTATCCGACAAGTCTGATTATGACAGCTGGCTGGGGTGTATCTGTTGCTGCTATCTTGATTGGTATTCTCTTCACAAGGTACAAATGGAAGGGAATAGATACAAATACAACGTATGAGAAATCATCTAAGGGGGTGGCGAAATGACAGGGAGCGCCATTACCATGATGGTTATCGGAATGGTGATCATTTGGGGAGGTCTTGTTGCCTCTATTACGAATGCTGTTATCAAATCGCGAAAAAAAGCGTAAGAAATAAGGAGCCGATACGATCATCGGCTCCTTTTATTTAATGGCGTAATGCGGCTTTTTCTTTCCGTTCCCATACACGGAGATATGGATAAGGGTCAAAGGACCATTCCGTTCGTCCATTTTCCTTGTACATACCATAATGGAGGTGTGGAGGAAATTTGCCGGCTGTTCCTGGTGGACCGTATCCAGAACTGCCAACACCGCCTAGCATGGTTCCTGGTTCGACCAGCTGGCCAACCTTCACATCCTTTGCGAATCCGTTCAGGTGTGCGAAATAATGGTACGTATTATTAATGTCTCGGATGCCGATTCGCCAGCCTCCGAATTTATTCCAGCCCTTTAACTCGATGATGCCGTAACAGGTCGAGCGAACAGGCACGCCATATCCAGCAAAGATATCTGTTCCTTCATGTGTCCGTCGTCCGCCCCAGCCTCTTGCGACACCCCAAGTGCTGTTATAGGTGTAATGGCTTCCCATCGGGAGGGGGAATATCTTCCTCTGCAGATCAATGGTTTGGTGTTTCTTGAATAGTTCAGCATTGCTCATGATGATGCTGACAGCCCGGTCCCGTTTATAATATTCCCATACCCCGATTCTGAAGTTATCCTTATCAGCGCCGTAGGACATGATATAGTGGGTAATCGCGGCCAGTTGGTCATATTCATTCTTAATGTCCGCTTTCCCATCCTGGTCTCCATCCTTGCCCATACCCTCGAAGAAGGTGATGGATAGGGGGTCTGTATCTTCTTGATTGGGATTGGCAAGACCGCTCCATTTATTTGGGGGAATCATGATGCTGAGTGTTCCGGTTGGGTCGGGCAAATCGTTCCTTGCAAGGCGTACACTGCGCTCATATTGGTCAAAGGCGGCTATGTAGTACCAGGGCAGCTGGGTGGATGCTTCAACTCGTTTATATAAGTCCATCCGCTGCTTAATCAATTCCTGCTCCTCATTATTTGCTTGTGCAGCCAGCATGGAATCCGGGCAGGCTGCAGCTGCACATATAGATAAGAGGAGAAGGGACAGTAAGCGATAGATCACCTGTGTCACTCCTTTCGCTGATTGTTCTTGATAGATGTTATTCTTAATCAAATGCCGTAATATGCTCCATCTTCTTAATGATTTTTTCTTTATTTTCCGCATCAGACCCGTTGGCAGAAGAGTAGCTGGACATATTCTCAAGTACATCAATGAAGCTAGGGTCATCTGTGATATATATTTGATAATAATCAGGTGCGATATGGCTGATGTTTTCCCGGATATTTCGCCGTATCAAATCAGGACGAGTTCCTTCGGGATGGTAAGCAAGCAATATTTCTTCATCCGTGACAAGTGTGCTGGCATCCTTGACTCCGGGGATTTGCACGCATAGTGTCGTCACGATGGTAGCTAAATCATCCCGTTTAATGGCAGGAACAGGTTTATCCTCCCGGTTGGCATAATAAGCGGAACGCTGCTGGCGTTCATAGCCGTATTTGTTGTCATTTGCACTTGAATCAATCCCGGAATCACTGAACATGTCTTGGTCATAGGACACATAATCTGTATTAATTTGTTCGGTATGATTTATTGGGTGATGTTGCCCGATATCGGAACTTTCGCAGGCGGAAAGAAGGAAGAAAGTAAATAAGCAGCTAACAATCGGCCAATTCATGGATAAATGCACCTCCTTTTATCGTAGTTTGACCCAGATGTTAAAAATACTTCATGGTTATATGTGGAGAATGTTATAATAAAGGAACAGGTATGCTAAGAGTAAGAGGTGAACAAATGATCAGCATTAATAATTCTCAATATGAAATTCTAGAGGAGCGCGGTGAGGGATTTAATGAGGAAGCCTTCAAAAGCCGTTTCAGTGAAATATTGAACCGTTATGATTATATCTTAGGGGATTGGGGCTATGGACAGCTCCGCCTAAAAGGATTTTTTGATGACCAAAATCAAAAAGCCTCTTATGACAACAAAATCAGCACCATCAAGGAATATTTATATGAATACTGTAACTTCGGATGCTCCTACTTCATCCTTCGCAAAACGAAAAAGTAAAAGCTGCCGAAAAGAGGCAGCTTACAGACTGCAGGCTTAACCGGATGGTTTTTGTCTGCAGTTTTTTTTATGTATTCATGTGTTGGTAGTTAATGCTTATCCCGCTAAATGACTTCATATAAGAAATCCTTCCATTCTGCCGCTTCCTCTTCAGAAAGTCTGAAGGCATGCTCTAAATAGCCGGGTTCTTCAAGATCATCAGATCCAATGATAGCGAAGCGATTTCCCTGCATATCAAGGACAAGCGTCTTTCCGTAGAACCGATCTGTTCTAAGCAGCGCCAGGTCAATGCGGGCGCTTTCCCCCATGAAGCTGACAAAACGTGTTTTCGTATCATAAGTATCATCATATAGAAAGAAACGTTCTTGCATGAATGTTTGTTCCTCCTCTCCCAAATGATGTGATTGATTGAATCATACCAAAATAATCGAGTGATTTGTTTAGATAATTCTAGTTTTTATCATTTTTCTGCCAATAATTTTGGGAACAAGGTATAATGAGACGGGAGGATGCAGGCTTTAGGAGCAGTAATCGTTTGGCCATGACAGCCCCAACTTCTTGAACTTTTGTATTGAATTCATTAAGCTTAAGACAAGACAGCGCAGCCAAAGGAGGAGTATCAACATGTATTTCGTCGATCGGGAAGCGATTGAGGATAAATTGCATTACTTGGTGAGACAAATAGACTTATTTGAGGAAAAGGGAAGCTTTGATCAATCAGAATACGATCAATTGATTTTAGAGCGCCTCGCACATACAATGATTGATGCAGTCTTAGATATAGGCAATGCCATGATTGATGGGTTTATCATGAGAGACCCGGGCAGCTATGAGGACATTATTGATATTTTAGTTGATGAGCAAGTGATTGATACAGATATGGAGACGCCATTTAAGGCCATGCTGCCGTTCAGAAAGATCCTTGTACAGGATTATACACATACCGAACATGGCGAATTGCTGGCTGCTGTCAGAGAGAATCTTTCAGCCTTTAAGGCCTATCCGGAAAAGATTAGTGCTTATTTAGAGAAAGAGCTCGGAGTTGTAACCGCTTTTATCCCGCGGGAATCATAAGCTTTTATGAATACTGGGTGGAGAGTCATTTCTTAGGAAGTGGCTCTTTTTAGTCTGGAATCATAGTCTCCAAATAGAGGGAGGCTTACACTTTGGAGAGCATTGTGATAAAGTAATGGAGAAACTATTACGTCTGGAGAGAAATCTGCGTATGAAAGAATACAAAGGCTACTTAATTGATTTAGATGGAACGATGTATAAAGGGACTGAACGGATTCTAGAAGCGGTTCATTTTGTGCAAAACCTTCAAAAGAAGGGTATCCCTTATTTATTTGTTACGAATAACTCTTCACGCACACCGGAGCAGGTAGCGGAAAAACTGCGTGAATTTGAAATCCCGGCAACAGCTGAGCAAGTGTTCACGACGAGCATGGCGACAGCCAATTATATTGAAGAGAAGAAGCCAGATGCATCAGTCTATATCATTGGGGAAGACGGCATCATTGAGGCTTGCAGGAATAAAGGCTTTGCGTTCAAAAAGGAAGATGCTGACTTTGTTATTGTCGGGCTTGACCGCAGCGTAAACTATGAGAAGCTTTCTGTAGCTTGCCTGGCAGTCAGAAATGGAGCAACCTTTATTTCCACGAATGGAGATATCGCCATTCCAACTGAACGCGGACTGCTGCCAGGAAATGGATCCATCACATCTGTTGTAACCGTATCAACGAAAACGGAGCCAATCTTCATCGGTAAGCCGGAATCCATTATTATGGAGCAGGCGATGAAGGTGCTTGGTGTTTCTAAAGAAGAAACCTTGATGGTCGGGGATAATTATGACACGGACATCATGGCTGGAATCAATGCCGGTGTTGATACATTACTTGTCCACACAGGCGTTACGACAAGACAGCATATGGAGATTCATGAGAAGAAGCCGACCTATGCGATTGATTCACTTGATGAGTGGAAGATTTAAGGTAATAAAAACGCACGAGAGCCTAAGCTTTCGTGCGTTTTCTTTATAGATCCGCTTAGTCCAGGTTTTCCGCCCGGTGTGCGAGTCTGCTTGAAGCTGCTGCGGCAATCGCTCCAACAATATCATCAAGGAAGGTGTGGCACTCCCCGCTTGTCTTATCATTCAGTCGCTGTAGAATGCCGGGCTTTTGTTTATCGATAAATCCGTAATTAGTAAATCCAATAGACCCATATACATTGACGATTGAGAAGGCGAGGATTTCATCAACCCCATATAGCCCTTCATCTGTCTTAATGATGGATTGCAGCGGTTCTTCAAGCAATCCCTTTTCAGAGAGTAAATCCAGCTGAATTCCTGTCAAAATGGCATTTTGGACCTCTCGTTTTGACAATACCCGTTCCACATTAGCAATGCACTCATCCAGCTGTAAGTTAGAATGATATTTATGCTGCAGATACATGACTAATTCGCCGATTTCCTTCACGCTGACACCGCGATCGCTTAGCCACTGCCGAGCTGTTTTTTCCGTCATTTCGATAGGCTTTCCTTTCATCTTTCCACCGTCTTCCATCATATTATGAATTGTTTTTATGCAATCCTTTACCTAATAGCTGTACGTATACAATCTATTCTGCCCGAAAGACCGTCATTTACCATATATCTCTTTGTCGAATCATATAGTGAATTAGAGATGCACCGTTAGTATTGGAAAGGAGATAAGAAGATGGATCATGATTCGATTTATACTCATTACGGCTTGTCGGTAGAAAATGAGGTCAAAGCCGGTTCCGTTCATTTATTTAAGAGTGGAATGCAGTCGTTCTTGTATTATGCGGCAACAGGCGATGAACGAGAAATGGATGAACAATATTATATGGCACACCATTTAAATGAACAGGGTGAGCCAGGGGTTTGGCTGCCAATCATGAATCGCGAGCAAAGTATATTAACAGCTGGCCCTGATCAGCAACCGTATATTGTTTGTATGCTGGGCTCTGTCCTTCCTGATATTTACGAACCAGGTAAAGCTCTCGCCATTTTCCATTATAGAGGCCGTACTATTCAGACGCGCATGGACCAGTCCAGCCGCATGGGCAAATGGAAGCAAATGTGGGAGACCCGAATTGACCAATTGGAAAAGGTGTGGAGAGATAAGCTCTTGAGCAAGCCCCAGAATGATTTCGAGAAATTATTTATAGATTCCTATCCATATTATGCAGGTCTTACAGAAAATGCTATTCAATATTTAGTCGACACCGAGCTTGATGATGACCCTGAATTGATGGACGGCGGGACGATTTGCCACACGCGTTACACACCGGAAACATGGGGGAAGAACACGGTTGGAAAGGTGCCGAAGGATTGGGTTTTTGACCATGGGGCGAGAGATATAGCTGAGTATGTCCGTATGTGTTTCCTCGATCAGCCAAATACGTATCATCAAGGAGTCATTCGTTTTTTGCGGCAATACCAATCAATCGCTCCATTCTCAACCTTTACAGCTAAAATGACCTATGCAAGATTACTTCTCCCGATTCATTATTTCGAGACGATTGAAACGTATTATTTCATCCGTTCGGAAGGAGAGAAAGCAAAGCTTG
The DNA here is from genome assembly GCF_051873915.1 of Pradoshia sp. Classification (NCBI taxonomy): domain Bacteria; kingdom Bacillati; phylum Bacillota; class Bacilli; order Caryophanales; family Bacillaceae; genus Pradoshia; species Pradoshia sp. The sequence goes on along the minus strand of NZ_JBJEFJ010000025.1, from coordinate 41,657 downwards.
AGGAGCGGCTGGGTCAGTACACAAAGCAATCAAGCCTATATGAACGGATGCTTCATGAGTGGTATGAAATGGCGGGGATTCCTAAAGGAAACAGCAGGATGTCTGTACCAGAATGGATTCAGAGTAAACAAAAATAATATTTGAATATTTGAACAAATTAGAATAAAGAGGTAAGATTGATTTTATTCCAATAAAGATTTAGGTTGGCACATTGGTAGAAATCATCTATAATGTCCATTATAGGTAAACAAATGTCCGTAATATGTGGACATCGTGAGGGGGAGTATGGGTGAAGCCGATTTCAATAGGATTATTAGGGCTTGGTACAGTAGGAACAGGGGTTGTGAAAATCATTACCAATCATCAGGATAAACTGATGCATCAGGTTGGATGCCCTGTGGAAATCAAAAAAATCCTTGTAAAAGATCTTGTAAAAGAGCGAGAGATCATGCTTCCAAGCGGAATGCTGACGACTTCGAGCGATGAGATTATCCATGATCCAGAAATAGATGTCATCATTGAAGTGATTGGCGGTGTGGAGGAGACACGGGATCTGCTTCTTCAAGCTTTGGAGAACAAAAAACATGTTGTTACAGCAAATAAGGACTTGATGGCTGTTTATGGACCAGAGCTTTTAAATGTAGCATCCAATAATGGCTGTGACCTCTTTTACGAGGCTAGTGTAGCCGGCGGCATTCCTATCCTGCGCGGGCTGGTGGACGGGCTCGCCTCTGACCGGATTACGAAGATGATGGGTATAGTGAATGGAACAACGAATTACATCTTGACAAAGATGTGCAAGGAGAAGCTCTCCTATGAAGATGCGCTGAAGAAAGCACAGGAGCTTGGCTTTGCGGAAACTGATCCAACTGCAGATGTCGGCGGACTGGATGCTGCACGGAAGATGGCGATTCTAGCGACTCTTGGGTTCTCCATGACCATCGATTTGGATGACGTAAAGGTGCAGGGGATTACGGGTGTATCAGATGAGGACTTGACCTTCAGCCAAAAGCTTGGATATACAATGAAGCTGATTGGTCTTGCTCAGAGATGCGAGGAGGATAAAGTGGAGGTCAGCGTTGAGCCGACCCTGCTTCCGGTCGATCATCCGCTGGCGATGGTGAATGATGAATATAATGCTGTCTATGTGTATGGTGAAGCGGTAGGAGAAACGATGTTTTATGGGCCTGGGGCTGGGAGCCTTCCGACCGCAACAGCTGTTGTCAGCGATTTAGTCGCTGTCATGAAGAATATGCGTCTCGGTGTCAATGGAAGCAGTGCTGTACTTCCGCAATTTCCGAAGAAGTTGAAAACAGATGAAGAGATTCGGGGCAAGCATTTTCTCCGCTTGCGTGTGAAGGATGAGATTGGTGTCTTTGCCCAAATCACATCGATATTCGCAGAAGACGGAATCAGCTTTGAGAAAATCATGCAGCTGCCAATCAAGGAGGAGCAGGCATCAGAGATTGTCTTGATCTCTCATGATGCTCCGCTTGCTAATTTTGAGCGAGTACTTGAGAAGCTTGAAACATATGAGAAGGTTGAAGAAATTAAAAGTACGTATAAGGTTGAAGGAGGTCTTGTCTAATGGGATGGAAAGGGTTAATCCAGGAATTCTCGGAGTTCTTGCCAGTGAGCGAAGGCACTCCTGCTTTAAGTCTGCATGAGGGAAATACACCGTTAATTCATTGCCGGAATCTATCAGAGGAATTAGGAATCGAGCTGTATGTCAAATATGAGGGAGCGAATCCAACGGGCTCCTTTAAGGACAGGGGTATGGTTATGGCAGTCGCCAAAGCAATGGAAGAGGGCAGTGATACAATCATTTGCGCCTCTACTGGCAATACATCTGCGGCGGCTGCAGCCTATGCTGCCCGAGCAGGCTTGCGCTGTATCGTCGTTATTCCTGACGGCAAAATCGCGATGGGAAAACTCGCACAGGCTGTCATGTACGGGGCTGAGATTTATGCCATCAAGGGCAACTTTGACCAAGCGCTTGCGATGGTCCGTTCCATTAGCACAAAATATCCTATCACCCTGGTGAATTCAGTAAATCCATATCGTATTGAAGGGCAGAAAACAGCAGCTTTCGAGGTTTGCCGCGATATAGGAAAGGCTCCTGATATTCTTGCGATTCCAGTAGGGAATGCCGGTAATATTACGGCTTATTGGAAAGGCTTCAAGGAATATGATGAATACCATCAATCAGGACTTCCTGAAATGAGAGGGTTTGAAGCAGAAGGGGCAGCGGCCATTGTTCATAATCGTGTATTCGAGGAACCGGAGACGCTGGCCACGGCTATTCGTATCGGTAACCCAGCAAGCTGGGAATTTGCTGTTGCCGCTGCAGAGGAATCGAACGGGCAGATAGATGAAGTATCTGATGAGGAAATCATTCATGCCTATAAGCTGTTGGCACGCAAGGAAGGTGTGTTCGCAGAACCGGCCTCCTGTGCTTCTATCGCCGGTGTAATTAAACAATTACAGAATGGTCAGATGAAGAAAGGGCAGACAGTAGTGGCTGTTTTGACAGGCAATGGGCTGAAGGATCCGAATACAGCAGTCGAATACGGGCATATCACTCCTGTCGTCATTGAAAATGATGAGGAGGAGCTGGTACGGCATTTCGGGAGTGTGGTTTCATCATGAACCAGCCTCCCATGCTGCGCATTCAAATTCCAGCCAGTACGGCTAATCTTGGACCTGGGTTTGACTCGCTTGGAATGGCGCTTGGCCTTTACTTGACGATTGAGGCCTCTCAATCAGACAGATGGGAGGTTATCATAGACTGCAAAGAGCTTCAAGGGCTGCCGGCAGATGAATCGAATTATCTCGTTCGGATGGCGCAAAAAGCGGCAGCATTCTATGGAGCAGAGATGCCTCCGTGCCGATTAAAGGTTAAAAGTGACATCCCGTTGGCAAGGGGACTCGGCAGCAGTGCTTCTGCCATTGTGGCTGGGATTGAGCTCGCCAACGCCTTTTGCTCTCTTAAGTTGGATGAGGAGGAAAAGATGCGTTTTGCCGCCATAGAGGAGGGTCATCCGGATAATGTCGGAGCGGCCATTTATGGCGGATTGGCAGTTGGTATTCAGGGAGAGAATGGTGCTGAAGTTGTCTCCTTGCCAGTTGTCGGGGTTGCGGCTGTTGTGGTGATTCCAGCATTTGAGTTAAAGACAGAGCAGTCGAGGTCCGTCCTCCCATCAGAGCTTGCCTTTGGACAAGCTGTTTCAGCGAGTGCTGCGTCGAATACATTTGTTGCTGCTGTCTGTGCAGGCAACTGGGCGCTTGCTGGCCAGATGATGGAGATGGATCAGTTTCATGAGCCTTACCGCGCTAAACTAATGCCATATTTCGCTGATGTCCGGAGAATCGCCAAAGAATATGGGGCATATGGGACCGCTGTCAGTGGAGCGGGACCAACCATTTTGTCCATTGCCAACTTAGAAAAGGTTCCTGCTATCTATGATGCGCTTCAAGCCTCTTTCCCGGATATGTCCGTTCATCAGGTGCAGTTGGTGAATCATGGTCCTGTCGTAAGGACCATTAAATAAAAAAACAGCGGTTCCCATTGAGGGACCGCTGTTTATCGTTTTGGTCATTAGAATACTTGTTCTACTTCTACAACGCCAGGAACTTCTTCAAGTAGGGCACGCTCGATGCCTGCTTTCAGCGTGATAGTGGAACTAGGGCAGCTTCCGCATGCTCCTAAAAGACGCAGCTTCACGATACCTTCATCCACATCAACCAGTTCACAGTCGCCGCCATCGCGAAGAAGAAATGGACGCAACTTATCAAGAACGTCTTGTACTTGATCAAATAACTCTTGTTCTGCCAAGGCTATCGACTCCTTTCCTAATCATATTATAATGATTTTGCCATGAAAAAGCTATCCACATTCCTTGCAGATTCATTAAAATTTGTTACCGAATTCTAAATTAGGTAAGATGAGGAGAGAAGAAATGAACAGGGGGAATACGCATGAAAATGGCAGAGATCTTTGTTTACGGGGCAGAGCAGATTTGCGCCAGCTGTGTGGGAATGCCGTCATCGAAAGAGACATATGAATGGCTGGAGGCAGCGCTTTCTAGGAAGTTTCCTGAGCAGCCAATCAAGTTTACGTATATTGATATCGAAAGTCCGCCTGATGATCCGACCGTGCGCGAGATTGCTGAAAAGGTTCAAAATGATGAGTATTTTTACCCGTTGGTTGTCATGGACGGTAATGTTCTTGGGGAAGGAAATCCCCGCTTAAAATCAATTTATGAAGCATTAGAGGCTTATGGTTATAAGGGGAAATAAGGAAAGACGCTAAGGCATATGCTTTGGCGTATTTTTTTGTGGGAGAGAATCATAAATTATAGAGTGGATTTTCAAGGACGAAAGCTATGAAGAATATATTTGGCCAATAGCCGTTACAGATTTCAGACAGCTTTTTGCTTAATAGAAGGAATTTCTGAAATGGCCTCGAACATGTCTTTTAAGGGTTAAAGATTTAGGTCAGAGTGTTTAGAATTTGGCTAAGACGCAGAAAGAATGGAAGTGAGCCTATGCAAAGAAGTATTTTGCTTGTAGAGGATGACCGAGATATTAATCGTTTAGTCAAAAGCCACTTGGAACAGGAGAATTTCACGGTATATACTGCCTTTGATGGAGAGGAGGGTTTAGCCCTTTTTCAGAAGTATGAAGTAGATTTAATCTTACTTGATTTAATGCTACCAAAGCTCGGCGGGATGGACTTTCTGAAGGAAGTTAGGACAATAAATGTTGTTCCAGTCTTGATTATCTCGGCTAAAGGGAGTGATTTAGATAAAGCGTTAGGACTAGGTTTCGGTGCTGATGACTATATCAGCAAGCCTTTTTCAATGGTAGAGCTAACTGCCCGGGTACATGCCGCCATTCGCCGGTCAACACAGTACCATACTCCAATAAAATTACCTGCCCAAACAATCCTTCATTTTAAAGAGCTATCCCTTGACCTGACAACTTTTTCAGTCATCGTTAAGGGAAAGAGCATACAGCTAACCTCAAAGGAATTTCATCTTTTAAAGCTATTTATGACGAATCAGAACAGAGTTTTTACAAAGGAGCAAATTTATAGCCTCATTTGGGAGGATGACTATTATGGAAATGAGAATGTAATCAATGTCCATATTAGAAGACTTCGAGAAAAAATAGAAGCCAATCCGTCAAACCCTCAATATATCCGGACGATTTGGGGGATTGGATACAGATTAGGTGAGTGAATGACAACCATTGTAACAGGAATATTTATCGTCGTCTTGCTTGTCATCATTAGCCTTCAGTCTTACCTTTCGTGGAAAATGGCCAGGGACCTGACCAATATACGAAGGCAGCTTTCTGATGTGATTGAACATAGGACGGCTGAAAAGGTATTAATCCAGACCGATCAGAAAACCGTTAAACAATTTCTCATCCAAATTAATCGGCTCCTGGATTACAATCAGCAAGTCATTGCGGACTATGTTAAAACGAAAGAAAGTTTAAGAAAGTTATTAGCGAATATGTCTCATGATTTAAAGACCCCATTAACGGTCATTTTAGGCTATGTGGAAAAGTTAGCTGACGAGAAGAATATAAGTGTAGAAGAACGGAACAAGACACTAGGCCGACTTCATCAGAAAACACTAAATATGGCAGCCATGCTCAATCAATTTTTTGATCTTGTTAAACTTGATTCGGGGGACTATTCCATTCCGCTTAATCGGATTTCAATTAATGAGGTTTGCCGGAGGAATATACTTGATTTTTATGATTTGATGCAATCGAATCATTTTCAGGTGGAAGTTGATATTCCGGAACATCATTATTATATTCTTGGGAATGAGGAGGCCTTAAATCGGATCTTGAGCAATCTCATTCACAATGCCATTCGGTATGGAAGTGATGGAGGTTTTTTTGGGCTGGCTGTTAGAGAAGAGGGTGAGTATATTGCGATTGATGTATGGGATAAAGGAAAAGGAATTGCTAAAGTTCATCAAGAGCAGGTGTTTGAACGATTATTCACGCTCGATGATGCGAGAAATCCGGAATTTCAAGGAAGCGGACTTGGATTAAGCATAACGAAACACCTAGTAGAAGCCATGAAGGGTGACATTCACTTAAGCAGCCAACCATATGAGAAGACGATCTTCACATGTAAGTTCCATCGAATCAAGTATTAAAGGAGAGGTGTTCAAGCAGAACAGCCTCTTTTTTCTATCCATAAGAAACTTAAGGAACTTGTAAGGATTGAGAAAGAAAAAAGATATGTTTACTGCTTATGATGTAAGTAGATAAAGGGAAGGAGAGAACAAAATGAACAGTGTGGTGAGAACGGCAGGATTAACGAAAAAGAAAAAAGGAAAAGACTTGGTAAGCAATATTGACCTTCATATTCATAAAGGGGAAATATACGGGCTCCTTGGCCAAAATGGAGCTGGTAAAACAACAATTCTGAAAATGCTTACAGGAATAACAAGCCCAACAGGCGGAGAGATTGAATTATTCGGACAGAGACTTAATGAACGTTCCAAGTTTATGTTGAAGCGCGTCGGAAGTATTATTGAGTATCCAGTTTTTTTTGAGCACTTAACGGCGATTGAGAATTTGAAGCTCCATTGCGAATATCTAGGCTATTATGATGAGCAAGGAATCAAGCAAGCATTGAATATGGTGCAACTAAAGGGGATTGAGGATAAGCGGGTAAAGGAATTCTCTTTAGGGATGAAGCAAAGGCTTGGAATTGCTAGAGCGATTATTACTAAGCCTGAACTGATTATTCTTGATGAGCCGACAAATGGTCTTGATCCCATTGGGATTAAGGATACGAGGGACTTGATTTTAATGCTTAACAGGGAATACGGTATAACCTTCATCCTGTCGAGTCATATTCTAGGCGAAATGGAGCAGGTTGTAGACAGAATTGGCGTCATCGATAATGGGAGACTGTTAAATGAGGTATCTTTAGAAGAGATAAGAAAGCAACGAACGGATTACATTGAGCTAATGCCGACAAATGTACAAAAAGCACTTTATCTGCTTGAACAGGAACTTCATATTTCAAATATGAAATTGCTTCAAGGGAATAAAATCCGGATTTATGATTTGACGCATTCTCAAAGTGATATTGCCAAATTATTGGTTCACCATGATATTGGCATTGAAGAAATCCAAAAACATACGAGTAACTTGGAAGATTATTTCTATGATCAAATTAATGGGGGAGATAAAGTTGTTTAATCTAATGCGATTAGAATGGAAAAAGCTAAAACGCCTTTCTGTCATTTCTGAAGTGATGATCTACTGGCTCATTCTTATGTTTATGCCCGTATTTTTCATTAAGATTGTGATGCCCTTCATGGGTGAAAGCTATGCGGCAGCCATTGAACTGAATTCGTTTATACAAATGGGACTCATATTGCTTGGGGGCTCCTTGATCAGCCAGGTTTTTATTGAAGAATATAAAAATAAAACAATCTCTCTCTCCTTCGGGTATCCGATTAGTCGGAAAAAGTTGTTTACGGCAAAAGTATTGTTTATCTACATCTTCGTCTTTCTTGCTGCCGTTGGATCGTATGTTTTTACAGGATTAACAACTTATTTGCTTGATCTGATAACTCCTATTATTAACGGCCAGCCAACAAATACGGATATATTTGCTTTTTTTAAAAGTATGATAGCTGGATCACTCATGATTCCCCTGATTAGTTTCATCCCTCTCTTTATCTTTGGTATTTTGACAAGAGGAACAATCCCAACCGTAATATGCTCTATAGTATGTATGAATTTACCTAATTTCTCGACATTCTTACATCTTAACCAGGACCTTATTCTTCTCGTGCTGTGCCTGCTAGGTGCCCTAAGCATCTTTCTTTCCATCAAAACAGCCGAAAGTGCAGGTGAACTTTAGCCGGGATTAGCAACGTCATTATTAATGTCAAAAACCCGCCTTTCTACGAAGGCGGGTTTCGAATTTTTGCAATGGGTAGCTGCTTTCTTCCTCATAGCTGGAACTGAATGATTCAGGGCTGTTCTGGAGAGCCTCTAGCCGAAGCTTGCGGAATTGGTTGACGTCCTCATTAAGCAATGGTCTTATTTTCATGTTTTTCACTCCTTTTAGAGAATTCAAAACACTTGACAAATAAGGCTAATTGTGCTAAAATTTAATATTATTAAAATTGTGTTATAATGAGATTCCCCATAGAGGGGAATCTCATTTTTTTTTGTGGAGGGATATCAATCATGAGCCAAACGAAAGCAAATTTACCCTTGTTGATTTCCGCCTTTGCCCGTGCTTACCACAGTAAGTATGATACGCCAGTTATCTTTAATGATAGCTTGGCCGGGAAACTTATAACGGATGAGGAATATGAGGCAATAAGCGAGCAAATGGTGCAGGGCATCCGCTATTTTAACCCTGAGATTGCTGCTAAATATAATGGACAGCCGGATGAATTGCTGAAGTATATTACACAGGTTCAGCTGGCTCCAACGACCCTGTCTCGTTCAGCTTATTGTGAGAAGGTATTAAAGCATGAGTGTATGCTCGGGGCCTCTCAATATGTCATTCTTGGGGCAGGCTTTGATACATTCAGCATTCGTGAAAGGGAAGCGCAGCCCATTGATATCTTTGAGGTTGATCGGCCGGCAGTTCAGGAGCTGAAAAGGGACAGGCTGGATAAGGCGAATTTGCCAGTTCCGTCTCATCTTCATTTTATCCCGATGGATTTTGAAAATGAATTCTCCCCTGAGGGTCTTATTCAAGAGGGCTTTAAAAAGGTGAAGACCTTCTTCAGCCTGTTAGGTGTCTCTTATTATTTAACTGAAGATGCCTTAAAAGAGCTGCTCATTGAACTGTTTTCACTCGTACCTGAGGGAAGCTCAATTGTGTTTGATTATGCTGATGCGAATACATGGGATGGACATGGCGTTGCAAATCGTGTAGAGAAATTCGTGCAGCTGGCACAAGCGAGCGGTGAGCCAATTAAATCCTGCTATACGTATAGAACAATCGAGAGGCTAGTAGAAGAGGCAGGTCTGCTTGTTTATGAGCACTTGACTCCGGAGATGATTGACGAGCAGTTCTTCGGTGAGCGGGATGATTATTTATCCGCGTTTGAAACGATTCATTTCATTCATGCGGTCAAGAAATAGGATAACAGGAAAGGCAGGTTGCAATAACCTGCCTTCTTCTCATCCATTATGATATTTGTACATCCACAGAACACCGGATTTTAACACTCTGGCCATCCTGCCAGTAATTGGGCGCTCCGCCATGAGCCCGAAGCCGTGCTTCTTTCCTAAGGACCCAAGAATACCCTTAAGCTTGATTGGCGGGAACGATTCTGGAAGCGGCTCATTGGCCCATTTCTTCAAGAGAACTTGATAGATTTGCTCGGCTTGGCCTTCAGCAAGCTGGGCGCTTGGCGCATGTCCGAGGGATGCGCAGTCACCGACCACAAATACGTCCGGGTATCCTGGAATGGTGTGCTGCGGCGTCAGGATGATTTTGTTTCCTTTATCCTTCTCGACCGGCATATTCCGAACTGGTTCAACAGGCTGGATTCCGGCAGTCCAGACGATGGCATCACAGTGGACAACCTCATCATGGTTATAAAGAATATTCGGTTCAATCCTTGTGATGTTGCTGTTATGGACCAAGGTGACATTATGTTCAACAAACCAGCTTTCGACATAGTTACTTAGCTTCGCCGGGAAGGTGGAGAGAATCTTGTCGTTCCGGTCATAAAGGCGGATATCCAAATCTGGCCGGCCTTCAATCAATTCGCTTGCCAGCTCGATACCGCTCAGTCCACCTCCAATAATCGCAACCACTTTTCCATGCCCTAAATTATTCAATGCCTGATAGGTGCTTCTTGATTTGTCAATCGATTGGATGCTGTACGTGTAATCAGCTGCTCCAGGGATATTATGATGATTATCCTCGCAGCCGAGACCGATGATTAATTCATCATAGGCAAGGGGTTCATCCTGTGTGAAGAGGATTCTCTTTTTTTCTAAATCGATTGAGCCGACTTCGCCGTATTTGTATGAAATGCGTTCATGCTTCGGGAATGAAACACGGATGGCATGGTCAGATATGGAGCCGGCGGCAAGGGCGTAGAATTCCGTTTTTAAGCAATGGTAAGGGACGCGGTCAACAAGTGTGACATGTATATCATCTGGAAATTGATTATCGGTCAATTTGTTGAGCAGTCTCATCCCACCATATCCACCACCGAGGATGACTAAGTTTTTCATGGCTATGACTCCTTTGCTGGGTTATACAGGTTCGTTTTCATGCTGCGATTATTGTCTTGTTTGTGGTTTTAGGTTCTTCCTTCTCTATCTTACCAAAATATTCAGACGAAACATCAACGAGAAGGTTAAGCGCTGTCAAAATAATATTTAGTTTTTTAAATTAATTAATAATATTCTAAAATTCCCTCCAAAAGTATATCGAATTACCGCGAAAATAACAACCAAAAGTGTCCAATTATTGAAAAGTATCTCAGTATCCAGTCAGTTGATCAGGTCTCAACTAATTGACTATTCATGCAAAAGAGAGTAGGATGTAGAGTTGAAATAAGGGGTGAGAGTTCATGAAGCCAATCATCGAGTTTTGTATAAGTAATCTTGCCAGCGGGGCACAGCCTGCGATGGAAATTCTCGACCGTGATCCGAACTTGGATGTCATTGAATATGGCTGTCTCAGTTATTGCGGCATTTGTTCAGCGAGCATGTATGCCCTGGTGAACGGTGATGTGGTGACCGGGGATACACCGGAAGAGCTAGTAGATAATATTTATCAGTATATTGAAGAAAATCCAATGTTTTAAGACATAAAATAAAGGGAGGCAGTGCTTGCTAAGCGCTGCCTCCCTTTCTTAATAAACATCGAAATCTTCTTCATCCTTATGAGCTTTTGCATATTCCTCTGTGTAAGGATCCTCTTCATACGGCTTCAAATCACCGAATGTCGTCATAATTCCTTCCTCATCAAGGATATCCTTCAGCTGTTCGAGCTCTGCTGTCGGATAGATTTGGACATTCTTTCCGTCCATATCATTTCCAGCAAAATTCTCGATATCCTCCACATAGCCGATATGCTCATCAGAATTTAAATACACTTGGTCATAGTGCTCCTTCGGGTCGTAATAATCTGAAGGGGAGTCAGAGGTTCCCCATTCTGATACGGCCTGCCAGGAATCCTCTTCATCGAATCCGATTGTTTCTGTTGGATGTTTTTTACTATAGAGAGGATGCAAAACCTCCTCTTCGACAGGACGGGTATGTGAGACGACCTGATCAGGGGTATGCTCGACACAATACTCGGTGAACGGAACCGCCTCAAGCCGTTCAAAGGGAATATCCTTGCCGCAGACTATGCATTTTCCATATTCCCCTTTCTCGATGGCTTTAAGGGCTTCTGTAATATTCTTATGTTCCTCTTCAAAGAGTTCATTCAGGGCAATATCCTTCTCGCGTTCATATAATTCTGTCCCAGTATCGGCGGGATGGTTATCATACACGGAGATCTCTCCGACATAATTATAAAAGTTCTCATCCTTATGCAAGCCAAAATGGTCATTTAAGGATATATGCTCTTCGACTTCCTTTTTCCGTTCCGTTAGTTTGTTCTTTAAGGCGGAAAGCTGTTCAGATGAAAGCAAATGCGGACACTCCTTTTTAGGTATTCTGTCTCTTTATTGTCCGTCATTCCCGAGCGCTTTATGTGTCTCCATATTATGGGTTTAGGCAGATGTGTCTTTCGGTTGAGAGTACCGAGGTTTATGTATATACTAAATCTAGAGGATTTTTGATTTCCTTCTATACTTTGACAAAAGGGGGAAGAATAAATGTCAGCAGAAGTGATTATCGTAACAGAAGCAGCAGCTATTCAAATAAATGAAATGATCAAGGAGAGCGGGGAAGAGCAGTCCTATTTGCGTGTCGCCGTACATGGCGGCGGATGCAGCGGTCTCTCCTATGGCATGAATTTCGAACAAGAGAAGAAGGAAGACGATATCGAAACGATTCAGCATGGCATTAGCTTTATCGTTGCCAAGAACGATGCGGCTATTCTGAATGGAACGCGAATTGACTATAAGCAATCGATGCTAGGCGGCGGATTCACAATTGATAATCCTAATGCGATTGCCTCATGTGGCTGCGGCTCCTCCTTCAGAACGAAGACAAACGCCGGTACACCGGAGGAATGCTAAAGATTTTCTTCATCAAGAAAAAGACAAAAGAAGACCTCTTCAGGCAGCTGTGCAATAGAAGCAGAGCAAATCTGAAGAGGTTTTTTTTCTTATTGTAGGTGCCGGCAGCTGTTTACCGGAGAATGTCTTTGATTCTAAGAGGTAGAGGGAAGCATTAATTGATCACTAGCAGCTTTCCTAACGAAAACAGACTATCATTTTGATCGATTGAATGAACGCAAAAAGAAACAGGCCATGAAATCAATTCATGACCTGTTTTATTCTAATCAATCCTTAAACATGCTAGTGCTGTGCAGCGGCTGCACGCGTGCTTTTGGATCCATATAGGCTTTTGCATTATTGATAGCCGTTGGAGCTTCGCCAAATCCGCTGGCAATCAGTTTAACTTTCCCATCATAGGTACAAATGTCACCTGCAGCATAGATGCCTGGTATATTTGTTTCCATTCGGCTATTTACAACGATGGAATTCTTCTCGATTTCAAGACCCCATTCCTTAATTGGTCCCAAGGAAGAGACAAATCCATAAGTGACAAGTACATCGTCGACATCAATAATTTCTTTATTCTCGCCATTGGCTTCCTGCAGGATGATTTGTCTAATTGCTTCCTCATCACCAACCATGTCGCAAGGTATGTACGGCGTTTTAATGGTCACATTGGATTTCTTGAGATTTTCAACGCTGTGCTCGTGTGCGCGGAATTTATCACGTCTGTGTACAAGGGTTACTTCTTTTGCGATTGGCTCAAGCATTAATGCCCAGTCAACGGCTGAATCTCCGCCGCCGCAGACAATTACTTTCTTGCCGGCGAATTTATTTAAATCATCAACGAAATAATGGAGGTTTTTGCCTTCATATTGTGATGCCTGTTCAAGCTCAAGACGGCGAGGTTGGAAAGCACCATTTCCTGCTGTGATGATAATTGTTTTGGAATAATGGATTTCTTTATCGGTTGTCAGCTTAAAGACCCCGTCAGCTTGTTTTTCCACTTTTTCGACTGCTTGCTCTAAGCAAATGGTCGGATCAAACTTAGCGGTTTGTTCTTTCAAATTATCCACTAAGTCCTGTGCGAGAACTTTAGGGAATCCTGCAACATCATAAATATATTTTTCAGGATAAAGGGCTGACAGCTGACCGCCTAGCTGCGGCAGGCTCTCAATAATTTTCACGGATGCTTGGCGCATTCCGCCGTAGAAAGCCGTGAATAACCCAACAGGTCCCCCTCCTATTATGGTCACATCATAGATATTTTGATCTTCTTTCACATGAAAACCTCCCATTGATTAAGAATGAATCTTTACTAATAGTAACACAAATGGAACATTCTACGCTTCTTTAAAGGAAGCAAGTACCTATATGACTATGATAAAATTTAATATTAATAAAATTCAGACAATAAATCAATAGGCTGAAATAGTAAGTCATCAGACATGTTGCTTGAAAAATAAGCCAAAAGGGAATATAGTAAGTTTATAGAAAAATGTTAAGGTTTTGTGACATTCATGTAAATGTTAGTGAACAATATCACAATGCCTTAATTAGTGATATATCATAAATGAAAACGAAAAGGTGGAAGTGATTGAATTGAAAAAGCCTCAAATCGTCATTTTAGGTGCTGGATACGGCGGGCTTGTAACAGCGGTTCGTCTACAAAAGAAATTAAATGTGAATGAAGCGGAGATTACACTCATCAACAAGCATAATTATCATTATGAAACAACTTGGCTGCATGAAGCATCCGCAGGAACTCTTCATCATGATCGAGTACGCTATGAGATTCCTAGTGTAATAGATAAGAGTAAAGTGAAGCTTGTTGAGGATACAGTGGTTGAAGTGAACAAGGAAGCCAAAACCGTTGTTTGCGAGAACAACAAGGAAATTCCATATGACTATCTTGTCATCGCCCTTGGTGCCGAATCCGAGACATTTGGCATTGAAGGATTGAAAGAGTATGCATTCAGCATCTCAAGTGTGAATAAAGCGCGTCACATTCGCGATCATATTGAACATCAATTTGCTTTATATGCTCAAGATAAGAAAGAAGAGCGTTTGACAATCGTCGTGGGCGGAGCCGGCTTTACAGGCATTGAATTCATTGGTGAATTGGCAAACCGTGTGCCTGGTCTTTGCAAGGAATATGATATTGACCAGAAAAAAGTTCGTATTATCTGTGTAGAAGCGGCGCCGTCTGCTCTTCCAGGATTTGACCCGGAACTTGTTTCTTATGCGGTCGCAAGACTTGAGAAGAAGGGTGTCGAATTCATGATTGGCACACCAATCAAGGGCTGTACAGAAGAAGGCATCATTGTCGGCAAAGGCGAGGAAGAAACAGAAATGATTCCGGCAGGTACTGTCGTATGGGCTGCAGGGGTAAGAGGAAGCAGTATCATTGATAAATCCGGATTCGAAAACATGCGCGGCCGTGTCAAAGTTGAGCCTACATTGCTAGCTCCAGGACATGAGGATGTATTTGTGATCGGAGATTGCTCATTGGTCATCAATGAAGAAATCAACCGTCCATATCCTCCAACTGCCCAAATTTCTATGCAGCAAGCGGAGGTTTGTGCGAAGAATATCGTTGCCCTTGTTCGCGGCGGCCAATTGGAGGACTTCGAATATAAACCAAAAGGGACTGTATGCTCCCTTGGAGATGACGATGCAATTGGTGTTGTATTCGGTAAGAAGCTCAAAGGCACAAGCGCATCCATTATGAAGAAAGTCATTGATAACCGTGCGCTCTTCATGGCTGGCGGCCTATCCTTGATGCTGAAAAAAGGGAAATTTAAATTCTTGTAATGAAAAGAACAGAAACTGTCCTTCTATGTGGAGGACAGTTTTTTTTATATAATGGAGACAAAACAAGAAATAAGGGAGGAACTATGGGAGAGAGAAGCAAGCATGTATGGCTTGGTGTATGCGGGGTTGTAATTGCGGAAGATGGGAAATGGCTTGTCGTGAAGAAGACATATGGCGGGCTGAAGGGGAAATGGTCATTGCCAGCTGGATTTGTTCAGCCCGGAGAGACTGCTGATGAAGCGGTTGTCCGTGAAGTGAAGGAGGAAACGGGCATTGATACGGAAGTAATTGGCCTATTTGGACTGCGCACTGGGGTAATCAAGGATCAAATTAGCGATAATATGCTGATGTTTTTGTTGAAGCCGACCTCTCATTCTATAAATGTCCAGCTTTCAGAGCTGTCAGAGGCTGTCTTTATGGATGAGATGGAGATCAAGAGAGATCCTGACAGTTCCGTTCTTCTTACGGAATTAAATGAGAAACATACATCTTTACATAAGAAACCGCTGCAAGGGAAGAATCCCGGGGACATCTTTCAATATACATCCTATAAATTGTTCATTTAGTGAGAAATCCGAAGCATTTAAATGTAAGAGTATGATGTATGCGTTTACATGGGACAGAATGGGGGATTGGAAACCTTTTCAATTCCCTCTTTACCTGTTATATTATCAGAAAATTCAAATATTTTAACAGGGGGTTTTAACCGATGAAAAAAGCCAATCATCCATGCCCGTATTGTGCAGGTGCCGGTTATTTTCAATTGTTGCTGGGCGGATCAGAGACATGCTCCTGCTGCAGCGGGAGCGGTAAAATGTCGGAACGGAAATAATGAAAGATATTCATTTGGAATGATATCCTAATTGACGAAAATTCTTCCTTCTTATACACTTACTCATGTATGAGATAAGAGAGGGGAATGAATGGGGATGTCGATTCCGTTAATGGTGATTTCGATTGTGCTTTTCTTTATTTTGTTTTTTGGATTGGGGTTTATCCTCAATATGCTCTTTAGAAAAACGTGGATTATGGCAGTGGTTTATCCAATCATTGCTTTATATATTACCGGGGACTTGAGAGTAAGCGAATATGTCACAAACTTCTCATCGAGCATGAGTTTTCTCTGGGAGAGAGTGCAAAGTCTTGCTGTAGCTGATGCTGTCATTCTGCTTAGCGGTTTTGCCGGTTCAATTGTGTCAGGATGGGTCATTCGAATACTGAGAGTTAGAGGGTATAGGATGTTTTAAGGAAGTCATTCGTGCGATTGCCTCGCATTAATGGCTTTTTTTTCATTATTGATTGATTTCGAAGAAGGGATAGGAATAGTTAACTTGGGAAGACTGGTTTATGTGAGAGGAGTGTATCGAACATGAATCTATTTCTATCCCTATGCAAGAAAGCGGGGATATGTCTTTTGTTCATCAGCGCGGTATGGGTGACCTGGTCACATTTCACTGGTCTGCCTATTCGTGATTATATAAACCAGTCCTTCCTGACAAATCTATTCGGATACATGGAACCGGTTCATATTGATCGCGTCTCTGCCGCGACCTTGGAGGAATCAAAGGACTGGAGCCAGTACCGTTCCTATGAAGTGATTGCAACAGGCTATACGGCAGGCTATGAATCAACTGGGAAAAAACCCGGTCATCCGGGTTATGGAATCACGTATTCCGGTGTAAAAGTTAAACGGGATCTTTACTCAACCATTGCTGCTGATACGACGGTCTTTCCAATTGGAACAATTCTTTTTATCCCGCATTATGGATATGGAGTTGTAGCAGATACTGGTTCAGCCATTAAAGGAAATAAGATTGACCTTTATTATGATACGGTGCAGGATGTCTATCAGGAATGGGGCAAAAAGAAGCTGGAGGTTTATGTTATCAGTATGGGCAAGGGCAATCTAACGGAAGCAGAGCTGACCGCCTTAAATGATACGGAAAGCTTGCAAGTGTTCAGAAACCAAATCAACAGGAAAAAATAAATTTATTCTCTATGCAAGTGAACCTTTACCAAAAGGTTCACTTGCTTATTTTTTTGAGTTTTTTAGGGGAGGAGTTCTATATCAACATTTTTTGAAACTTAGCCTATAATATAGGAAGAGGAGGAATGCAAATGTTTATCGTCAAAAATGAAGATCCATCTGTAGTCTCGATTCCTGTACTGGTGACAGGAGTGTTTGGCCATCCTGTCACATTGTCTGCGAACCTCTCTGACGGAGATAAGCTCTTGAATGGCAAGCTGCAAGAACTAGCCAAATCAGGTGATGTTTCCGCGAAGAAGAAGCAGATTTCCTATTTACATACATTAGGCTTGATGAAGCCCGAGCGTCTTGTGTTTGTCGGCCTAGGCAAACAGAAGGAGCTTTCATTTGAAAGCCTGAAGGAGGCATTCGGCGCCCTTTTCCAAGACATGGAGAAGAGAGGCTGGACCCGCATTGCGGTGGACCTAGAGTCTTTTGTCACTGAAACCATTACGCCGGAGGAAGCCGCATTTGCCTTAAGTGAGGCATTTGCTTTATCAACCTATCAATTTGAAGGCTATAAGAAGAAGAAGAATGAACAGCCTCGTCAAATTGAGGAAATCACCGTATACACTGAGCATGATCATGCGGTGATTGAATCTGCCCTCTTTGTCGGCCATACGTATGGGAAGGGGACAAACTCTGCCCGCAATCTGGTTAATTTGCCAGGCAATATGCTAACAGCGACTGATATGGCTAATTACGCTCAGGGACTTGCTGAGAAATATCATTTTGAATGTGAAATCCTAGAGAAGAGCGAAATGGAAGAGCTCGGAATGGGTGCCTTGCTGGCGGTCAACCAAGGGTCTGAGGAACCGCCGAAGATGATTGTCCTTAAATACCAAGGAAAAGATGAGTGGACAGATGTAATAGGCCTTGTCGGCAAGGGAATTACCTTTGATACGGGCGGCTACTCCATCAAAACGAAGGCCGGTATTGTCGGCATGAAGACAGATATGGGCGGAGCAGCAGCCGTGCTGGGCGCAATGGAAATCATCGGTGAATTAAAGCCTGAGCAGAATGTCGTTGCTGTCATTCCATCAACTGATAATATGATCTCCGGCAATGCCTTTAAGCCGGATGATGTGATTGTCTCCATGAGCGGCAAAACCATTGAGGTATTGAATACAGATGCGGAAGGAAGACTCGTCTTGGCTGACGCAGTGACCTATGCGAAGCATCATGGTGCGAATTATCTTGTCGATGTAGCTACTTTGACAGGCGGTGTCATTACAGCGCTCGGCGTGGAAATGACTGGGGCCATGACGAATGATGAACACTGGTTTGAGGAAGTCCTTTTAGCATCCGAAGAAGCGGGTGAACCAATGTGGAGACTTCCAATCACAGAGAAGGACAAGGCGCGTGTCCGCGGCAGCCAAATTGCCGACCTTAATAACTCTCCAGGCTCTGAGGGACATGCCATTATGGGTGGAGCGTTCGTTGGAGAGTTTGCGGAAGAAACCCCATGGGTGCATCTAGATATTGCCGGCACCTCTACAAGAAATCGTTCCTATGAGCTTGGACCAGCAGGAGCGACTGGCGTGATGGCAAGAACGCTTGCGACACTTGTTGAGCGCTTCGGCCTTGAGGAAACGGATTAATCGTATGTTGATTGGGAGGAGGGCTCCGCTAAGAGCGGTGCCTTCTTTCCTTTGGACCGTAAAACTTACCGCCCGAAATGGTTATACGCCCTTACAAGCTCATGCGTTTATGCATACATAATAGTGTAGGCATTAAACATACAGGAGGTATTCTTAAGATGAATCCAGACATGATGATGATGAGCAGACAATGGGGAAGACCGTGGGGGAGACCATGGGGCAGACCATGGGGAGGCCCTTATTTCGGAGGTCCATTTGGGGGCTTTGGTGCGGGATTGGCAGGTGGATTGCTAGGAGGAGCACTGGCTGCGCCACTCTTCTACGGTCCATTCGCCGGCGGTTTCTTCTGGTAGAATAAATAAAAGCCAGCAGTGTCCCTGCTGGTTTTTTCAATTCATACATATGGATGGCAGGAACAAAGTGAATACATGAAGAAATAGTAGAATAGCAAGGATTATGGATAGAAGGGTATGGTTGCATGAAGGATTATGAAAATACATTAATGGGCACTCTCGGAATTGACATTATTGAGGCAGGAGAAGGGAAAGTGGTTGCGACGATGCCGGTGGACGAGCGGACTCATCAGCCAATGGGCCTGCTCCACGGCGGCGCATCAGTGGCCTTAGCTGAAACTGTTGCAAGCATGGGAGGATTCTTACTCGTTGATCCTGATCATGAGGCAGTAGTCGGACTCGAAATAAACGCCAATCATATTAAGAGCAAGCGTGAAGGAATCGTCACTGCCACGGGCACGATTCAGCACAAAGGAAGAAAAACGCAAATTTGGGAAATACGCATCACGGATGAAGAGGATGAATTAATCTGCATCAGCCGCTGTACGCTTGCTGTGATACAGGTAAAGAAATGAGAGTGAAATTGCATTTCTTTATCCTGGAAGAATATCAATGAAAAAATAGCATTTCTTCATACAAAGAAAAGAACCGGGGCAATCCCAGGTTCTTTTCTTATTTCTTATTCTCAGATACTTGTCTAGTTTTTTTATAATCATCACGAACGGTCATCTTGGAAAGCTTGACGCCAGTGTTATACGCTGCCCGGCTAATTAAGTGTCCGGCAACAGGGGCTGTCATGAAAATAAAGATAACAGCTAAGAGAATTCGGGAGTTAAAATGTCCTTTAACCACCCAGAAGTACAGAAAAGTTCCAATCAAGACAAAGGAAACAGCCAATGTGGAAGTCTTGGAAGCAGCATGGCTTCTTGTGTACACATCAGGCAAGCGCAAAATCCCTAAAGCGGAAATAACCGCAAGCAAGGAACCGATTACGACGATGCCGATAAACAAATAACTATAGATCTCGTTCATTTTCGATGATTTCTCCCTTCTCCAGGAATTTAGAAAAAGCGACCGTTCCAGTGAAGGAGAGAATACCAATCAGTAAGATAACCTCAAGGAACATGGATGTGTCCAGAAGAATGGACAGGACAGCAATCATACAGATTAAATTGGTTCCGATGGCATCAAGTGCGATGACACGGTCAGGAATGCTTGGTCCTTTAATCACCCGGTAGACGAGCATGCCCATCGAGATGGTAATGCATAATAATGCTAATTGCAGCATGAAATTTAGCATTATTCACTCACCTCCTTGATGACTCGTTCGAAGGAGTTACGAATTCCATCCGTCATTTCATCGATTTCCCCGACATTCAGTGCATGAATGTATAGGGTCTTATTATCTGGTGAAATATCCATGACCAATGTTCCTGGTGTTAAGGTAATCATGTTCGCCAGAAGGGTGATTTGCCAATCCTTCTTTAAACTTGTTTCATAGGTGAAGATTCCAGGTGTCAATTCGAGCTTAGGACGAAGAATGGTCTTAAAGACATCAAAGTTCGCAATGAACAGCTCTTTAATAAAAATCAATAGGAGCTGTATAACAGCGACAACCTTCCGCAAGTAAAAGGGGGTATCAAAGAATCTCCTGAACAAGTAAAGAATGATGGCCCCTAATAAGTATCCGATAATAAAGGATGAACCCGTCGCAGACGTGGTAAGGAACATCCAGGTTAATGCTAGAATCATGTTTAATATAATTTGATAGGACATATCGTCATCACTCCTTAAGCACGGCTTGAATATAGTCTGAAGGGTTCGTTAACACTTGAACAGCATCTGAAACATATGTGTAGACAGCCTCAGAACCAATGCCATATGCAATGGAGACAGCAATCAGAATGCTGATTGGCAGCAATAAGAAGCGAGTGTCCTTTTTCTGTTCCGGGGCGAGCTCATATTCTTTTTTCTCTCCCCAAAAGGCATAGATGAAGATTCTCATGACGGAGTATAGGACAATTAAGCTTGAGAAGAGAACGATAAGTCCTCCTGCATAATGACCAGCTTTAAAGGCTCCTTGAATGATCATCAGTTTCCCGGCAAAGCCGCTGAAAGGCGGAACACCGGCTAGAGAGATGGCTGCAATGAAGAATAGCCAGCCAAGGAATGGATATTGATGCATAAGACCGCCCATTCGTTTCATATTGCTTGTTCCCGTTTTGGCAATCATCATGCCAATGAGCAGGAAGAGGGCTGATTTGATCAGCATGTCATGTAAGGTGTACATCACTGAACCAGCGAGGGATTCTGTATTCATAATAGAGATACCGAAAAGGATAACCCCAATTGCAACGACAATATTGTAGATAATGATTTTCTTAACATCCATATAAGCCAAGACACCGATGCAGCCGAAGATAATGGTCAAAATGGCCAAGTACAGCATGATGGAATGGGTGTATTCAGGATGATGGTAGAAAAGAGTCGTGAATGTACGAAGAATGGAGTAAATCCCGACCTTCGTCAATAAGGCACCGAATAATGCCAGTATTGGAATAGGCGGTGCATAGTAGGAGCCCGGCATCCATACATAAAGCGGGAAGATGGCCCCTTTTAAGCCGAATACGACCAAGAATAGGATAGCGATGACCGTAATAATTGCTGGCTGGTCAATCTCTGCAATTCTTTGTGATATATCTGCAATATTCAATGTGCCGACAACAGAATATAGTAAGGCGACCGCAACAACGAACAAGGCAGATGCAATAACATTTACGAGCAAATATTTAATGGTTTCCCTTAATTGAATCTTCGTTCCGCCTATAACAAGGAGCACATAAGAAGACATCAGCATAACTTCGAAGAAAACGAATAAGTTGAAGATATCTCCTGTTAAGAAGGCTCCATTAACTCCGACAATCAGGAATTGAACGAGAGGGTAGTAGAAAAATCTCTCCCGCCCTTCATCGATGTGTTTAAACGAATATATTAAAACGGAAAAGACAATGATCGATGTAACGAGTACGAGCAAGGAAGACAGCATATCAGCGACAATGCTGATGCCGAATGGTGCATCCCAGCTGCTTGCTTGCATTACTTGTATTCCGTTTGTTTTTACTTCAATGACAAGGGAGATGGCAATCACGATAGAAATGATGGCCGATACCAGGGAGACAACCCTTTGTGCATTGACCTTGCGTGCGAGGAAAATCAAGAAGATTCCCGTCAGCAAGGGAAGCAATATTGGTAATATGACAAAATTATTCATAAGACTTATTTCCTCTCAACTGATCCATATTATCGGTTCCAAGCTCCTGGTACGAACGATAGGCCAATACAAGGAAGAAGGAAGTGACCCCGAAGCTGATAACAATAGCTGTAAGGATCAATGCCTGTGGAAGCGGGTCGACATATGACTTGGCATTCTCACTTAAGATTGGGACAGCACCTTGCTTTAATCCGCCCATGGTTAAGATAAGCAAATGTGCGGCATGACTTAAAATCCCAGTTCCGACAATGATGCGCAATAAGCTTTTCGATAACACCAAGTAAGTAGCAATGGTGAAAAGAATTCCGACAACGATAGACATTAAAATTTCCATTATTCACTCTCCCCAATTGTCTGGATAATGGTCATTGTTACGCCGATTACAACTAAGTAAACCCCTGTATCAAACAGGACAGCTGTGTGAAGGGATGTGTGGCCAAACAGCGGCAAATCGAAATAGTGATAGGCGTGTGTCAGGAATGGAGCATCAAAGAATAATGCCCCTGTTCCTGTACCGACGGCAAATACAAGTCCCACTGCCACAAGCAATAAATAGTTTACAGGCAGAATGGCTTTAACGGTTTTTAAATCAAAGGCCAAGAGCAGCAAAATGATGGCCGATGATGTCATCAATCCCCCGATAAACCCTCCGCCAGGAGTATAGTGACCGGCAAAGAAGATATGAATCGAGAATAGGACAATCACAAATGTGGCTACCTTTGTGACGGTTTGCAGGATTAAATCATTCGTCTTCATTCTGTCCCTCCTCTTCTTTCAAGACGAAGCTTGATCATCGTATAGATACCAATGGCTGCAATCGCCAATACGGTAATCTCAAACATCGTATCCAAGCCGCGGAAATCGACGAGGATGACGTTGACCATGTTTTCCCCGCCTGCTTCTGTATACGTAACTTTCTTATAATACTCAGAGATGGATTCAAATAATTTTGTACTATGTGAAGTAAGTGCCAGAAGAGTCATCGTCAGACCGACACCAAGAGCAATTACCATATTGGTTACCTTGAATCTCATTCTTTTCTCTTTTGGTTTATATTTCGGCAAATGATAGAAGCAGAGCAAGAATAATGAAGTGGATACTGTTTCGATGACAAATTGCGTTAACGCAAGGTCTGGTGCTCTGAATAACACAAAGAGCAAGGAAACGGTATAGCCAACTGTACCAAGCAAGATGATTGATGTAAGTCTTGACTTGGCAAACAGAATCATGATGGATGCTGTTACAAGAATGAAAGCGAGAATTACCTCATAGACCCCGATTGGTGTAACGGAGGTCGTATTAATAGTGAAAGCATCAAGTCTCCACATCATGTAAAGCAGGATGATAAAGGTAAATCCAAAGATATAGACTAAATAATCATGGATATTGCCATTCATGTACCCTCGTGTTAATCGGTTGGAGCCGAAGTCAGCCCAAGATAAGCCTTTATTATAGGCAGAGTTTAAGGTGTAGCGTTTTGGCATCCATTTGTAAATGCCTGTCCAGGCAGGATAGGTTTTATAAAGAATGATACCAAGGGCTATAACACCGATGGTCATCCATAGCTCACCGCTTAAGCCGTGCCACATGGAAATATGCACATGGTACGGGTCCGCTGCATAGAGGACTGGCTGAATCGCCGCTACAGCAGGTTCAATGATGGTTTCAGCAAGCATATTCGGGAAAAGTCCCCAAATAATGACCAATGATACTAAAACAATCGGCGAGATAAGCATACCAATCGGTGCCTCATGAGGCTTCTTCGGCAGCTGGTCAAGCTTCGCTTTACCAGTAAAGGTCTTAAAGAACAAAATCATACAGTATACGAATGTAAAGACACTTGCAACCCAGGCAATAACCGGGAAGAGAATTCCCCATGTTTCTAATGAAAGGAAATCAGCATTCGCAATCGTCAGGGTGCTTTTGAAGAACATTTCCTTACTCAGGAATCCATTGAACGGCGGCAGGCCAGCCATAGAGAATGACCCAATCGCGGCAATGGTAAACGTAATTGGCATGAATGTCATCAGACCGCCAAGCTTACGAATGTCTCTTGTCCCTGTTTCATGGTCAATGATTCCGACAACCATGAAGAGCGATCCCTTGAAGGTCGCATGGTTAATTAAATGGAAGATGGCAGCTGCTGTTGCGGCCATGTATACATTGGAGCCATTCCCAGTGTAATGGAGTGCCGCAGCACCCATCCCCAGCATGGACATAATCATCCCGAGCTGGCTGACAGTGGAGAAGGCGAGAATTCCTTTCAGGTCATGCTGTCGGATAGCATTGAAGGAGCCCCAAAATAAGGTGATAATACCAATGAGCCCAACAATCCAAACCCATTCAGCAGACAGGGCAAAGATTGGGCTTAATCGAGCAACCAAATAAATGCCGGCTTTGACCATTGTAGCCGAGTGTAGATAAGCACTTACAGGTGTCGGCGCTTCCATGGCATCTGGTAACCAAATATGGAATGGGAATTGGGCAGATTTTGTAAATGCACCAAGAAGGACTAGAACCATGGAGAAATAAAACAGCGGATGTTGGATTAACTCCGGAGCCATTGAAATCAACTCACGTATACTGAAGGTATCTCCCATCACATATAAAGCGATGAAACCTCCAAGCATGGACAGACCGCCTAAGAAGGTGATCAATAACGATTTCTGTGCTCCATACCTTGATGCTTTTCGGTCATTCCAGTAGCCGATCAGCAAGAAGGAGGAAAGGCTCGTGAACTCCCAGAAGGTATAAAGAACAATCAAGTTGTCAGATAGGACAACCCCAAGCATTGCACCCATGAACAGGAGCAAAAACACATAGAAATTAACAAGATTCTCTTTCTCTTTATTCATATAGAAGACGGAATAAAGAATGACCAGGGCACCAATCCCTGTGATGAGCATAGCAAAGAGCAGGCCCAATCCATCGACATACGCATCAAAGGATATATCAAGCGATGGAATCCAGGATACGCTCTCCATGATGGTTGCGTGCTCCTTGATTGTCGGCAGCAATGTGCAAAGATAGGTGAAAATGATAACCGGAATTATCAGCACAAACCAGCCTGTATGTATTTTTCGAGTAATCTTGCCTGTAAGCGGAATACAAAATGCCGCTATAAAGGGCAGTAATATACTCCAATGAAGCATAGACATAGGATACCTCCCAATCAAGTATTTTTATATAACTCTGTTAAACATCCTTACTGCACCTATTATGCAAAGGACTGCAAAGTTCCAACATAAGGTGAAACTTCAATCAGCGGTGTGTCTTTATCCACTGATTGTACGTTAAACCAATCGGGCGCCTGTAGGCAATCTCCCGCACCGCTTCTCAGATTTTGATGGAGAGCGGAATGGCCGGTTAATGAAAAAATACATCAAAATGTACTTTTAGCTAATCTTAGCATAGCAAATTATACCGTAAAATTATATTATCCTGTACTTGAAAAGACTGCCATACCTCGTTTGTAAAGTGGTTAATATATGTAGGGAAAATGAAAAAATATTTTCCTGAGGTTCGAAAACACCCATACATTTAAGCGGATTTTACACGACAATTTGTCATCCACCATCTCAATTCAGGAGAAAATGATTAGTGTGATTATTATTAGTCTTTCTCCTTATTTTTATGTTTTCAACTCTTCGTGGAAAAGAGCATCCTCCCGGCAGCATATGAGTGAGGCTATCTTATTTTTGTCTCATAGATGGAAATGATGAATCCGTATATGATTTTACCCCAATCAAAAGACAAGCTCATGAGTAGTATGATTAATAACAGCACTGGTCCTGAGGATTCATGGCTTTCTTCTTACCAGCCCAGTGCCGAATTACCAATAGGCGGGTTCATTTGTAGGAAGGAATTCTTCGAAAGTTAAGGAAAATGGGATGTATATTATTGGGATGAATAGTAAAATAGTTAAAAAGCCAATCAGTTATTTCTTGATCCTCATTAGCTCAGCTCCCTTTGGATAAAGAGGGAACATGAGCGGGAGGGGCAGAAATGTGAAGGGAGAGGGGGATGCACATGTATGAGAGAGGTGCTCATTTATTCATAGACTTTGAGTTTACGATGCCTGAAGGAAAGAATAATCCCTTTGGCTTCTATCCGGAAATTATCGAAGTCGGCTGGATCCTCGTTAAGGAGGATGAAATCATTGATCAATACACGTCCTATGTGAAGCCAGAAGCATTTCCGAGGTTAACTTCAAGATGTAAGAAATTCCTTAATATTACGGATGAACATGTAAGCCGGGGAATCTCATTTGAGGAGCTGGTTGTCTTATTGAAGAAAGTGAACAGCGAGAAGCCTGCCATTGTCACATGGGGAAATAATGATATGAAGGTGCTCTCGCAAAATTGCCGAAACCGCGGTTTTAAGATGCCGTTAACGGGTAAGCAGATTGACCTATCCAATGAGTACAAACGCTTCTTTGGCGACAAAAATCAGACAGGCTTATGGAAGGCTGTGCAGCAATATGGAAATTCGGGAAATGGCAAGCAGCACCGCGCCTTGGATGATGCCATTAATACTTATCATATTTTCCGGCTTGTTGAACAAGATAAGCGTTATCTGGATAACCATGAATCAACGACAATTGGGGATATCATTGATTTTTCCACACTGCTTAATGAACTGAAATAAAAACCAAATCTCCTTTTATGAAGATTTGGTTTTTTGTTTTATAGATTGTATTCTGATTCAAGCCTTTCAAGGCATTCGAGACTGCGTGCTGCCCAATCAGAAGGATCTTCACGCAAATCCCTCCTTAAGACGGAAAGGGCTTCAGCTAAGGAGTCCTTATAGGGCGGAAGCTCACCTTCAAATGGCTTTACCATATTTGCCGGCACATTTGTCTGCTCCAGATGAGCGAGTGCCTTTCTTTCATGAAAGAAATCCACATCCGCCTGCTTAGGATTATGAAGGTCACCCTGCATTGGGTGCTTTAGAACAGCGAGTGTCTTGACGACGATATAGCCATTAGGGCGTATTTGGGTAATCTCCCCGGCATATTTCCCTGTCTTATAAAAGGCTGTTACATAATCCCCGATTTGTAATTCACTCATATCCATCCCTCCAAAATTATGTACTCTCCTCATCATACCTTTTTACCTGGTTCACATACATGAAAAAGTCTCAACGTGAGAGGTGCTTTTTCATAGAAAATCGTGTAAAGTGAGAACTTGGAGGCAGGTAAAGATGAAAATACGACTAATAATGCTTGCAATGATCCTCCTTGGTGGAGCTGCTTGGTATTATTTCAGCAAAAATGTGGAAAACCAACAGCATGCGGAAAGCATGATGGAGCTTGACCAGACTATTTTAGAGAAAGAAGGCGACGATACAATGACAGTATTACCTCAATTCACAGACGTACAAGGCAATGAAAGACTCGTGGAAATGGTAACGAATAAAGGGAATATCAAAATTAAATTATTCCCGGAACAAGCGCCAAAAGCGGTAGAAAACTTCCTGACACATGCGGAGAACGGCTATTATGACGGCCTCATTTTCCACCGTGTTATCAATGATTTCATGATCCAAGGCGGAGACCCGAATGGAACAGGAACTGGTGGAGAAAGTATCTGGGGACAGCCGTTCGAAGATGAGTTCACAATGGATCTCTTCAACTTCCGCGGTGCATTGTCCATGGCTAATGCTGGTCCTGGCACAAACGGAAGCCAATTCTTCATCGTTCAAAAGAATGAAGTGGAATCCAACTTGCGCGGTCAAATGGAACAAGCAGGCTATCCTGCTGAAGCAGTCGAAAAATATATGGAAGTCGGCGGAACACCTTGGCTTGACCACAGACACACTGTATTCGGTCAAGTTGTCGAAGGCATGAATGTTGTCGATGACATTGCCGGAACAAAGGTTGGCCCGAACGACAAGCCGGTATATGATGTTGTTATTGAGAAAATTAATATCTTAAACTAATAATTGAGCTGGAGCTGAGTGGAGTAAATCCCATTCAGCTCCATTTTTTATTTAGAGCAGCGGGGAGTTCGTTCCAAAATGATCTAGTAGAAAACAACTTAGAGCCCTTATGCTGAGGGGGCGGGTGATTTCACCCAAATCCTTTCAGGCTAATATCCCCTAATAGATTTTTATGGTAAAGTTTAACATATAGACGAAGGGGTGAGATGAATTGAAGGAAGGTTCATTTATGTATATAGAAACTTTCGATAATCAGCAGATTCTCACGATGAATGAGGAAGCGAGAAGAATGTTGGGGGATAAGAAGAAGTCCTTGAAGATTCAAGATTACTTTGATCACTGGAATGTCTGTGAAGAATCAATGATTTCTGCCGCTGTCGATGGAATAGAAATGATTTTCTTGATGGCCAAGAAAACAGATGGAACCCATGCTTACGCTGGAATTGTCTCTGGGGAACTGGATAGCCTCACCATGAAGGTGAGGGAGATGGAACGGCTTAATCGCCATCTTGATGCTGTTATTGAGAATTCGTATGACGGAATTTATATAACAGATAAGAATGGAATTACCTTGAGGACAAATTCAGCGATTGAACGTATTACCAATATCCCGAAGGAATATTACATAAATAAGAGGACGGAAGATTTAGTGAAAAGGGGCATTTTGGAGGATTCAGTCACGAAAAAAGTGCTGGAGAAAAAGCGGACAGTTTCGGTGATGCAGCTGAACTACCTCGGCCGTGAAACCTTGCTGACAGGGAACCCCGTCTTTAATGATGAAGGTGAAATTGAAAGCGTTGTCACAAATATCCGCGATTTATCTGATTTAAATCAATTGCATAAAGCACTGCAGGAAGCCAATGAGTTAAATCAGGATTATCGTAAAGAGATTGAGCGTTTAAGGGATCATTTGGCTCAGCTAGGAGATTGGACAATTATCAAAGCAGATAGAATGATAAAGATCTATGAGATGGCTGCGAGAATTGCGAATGCAGATGCAACTGTCATTCTTTATGGGGAAACAGGAGTCGGAAAGGATGTCCTCGCTAAATATTTATACCAGCGGAGTGAACGAAGCAAATCAGGAAAATATATTAAAATCAATTGTGGTGCCCTTCCTTCAGAATTACTTGAATCCGAGCTGTTTGGCTATGCGGGCGGTGCCTTCACAGGAGCTAACAAAAGCGGGAAGCAGGGCCTGTTTGAGATGGCGGATAAAGGGGTGCTGTTCCTCGATGAGGTAGGGGAAATGTCAATGGCCCTTCAAGTAAAACTGCTCCGTGTCCTTCAAGATAAAGAAATTCAGCGGGTAGGCGGGACGGTAGCGAAGAAGGTAGATGTTCGTATAATCGCTGCGACCAATCGGGATTTACGGAAAATGGTCGACAAGGGGGAATTCCGGGAGGATTTATTCTACAGGCTGAATGTTGTTCCAATTACGATTCCTCCGCTTCGGGAAAGAAGAGAAGAGATTCTGCCGCTTGCAGACCTGAGTCTACGGCAATGCAATGAGAAATACGGTACCTATAAGCAGCTGAATAAAGATTTAAAGGCCTTTTTGTACCAATATTCATGGCCGGGCAATATTCGTGAGCTGGCTAATCTAATTGAACGGATAACACTTCTGCATATGGATGATGTTCTTGGCCTAGAGCATCTGCCTGCTGAATATCAGCCTGCTGCACCGATTGAGCTGCATAAGGAAACAGCTGTTCATTCCTTAAAGGAAGCAGCAGAGCTCGCTGAAAGGAAGGCTTTAAGCCTAGCGGCAGAGAAATACCATTCCACCTATGAAATGGCCGAAGCCTTGCAGACAAGCCAGCCGACAATCGTCAGAAAGCTAAAGAAATATAAAATTGAATTAGGTTAGCATTATCACATCGTACCTGGATAGATGTAGAGAATTCGGCAGTGGAATCTAGCAGATTACCACTGCCGAATTTTTTTGGTGCTGGCATATTGGCATAAATCTTGCATCACAAAAGGTGAGTCCTTTCTACATAAGGAGATAAACGTTTCGGAGGTGCAAGATGGAAAACATAACTGGGCGGGCCTGGCAGCAATGGTACGTAAAGGACGCATTTCAGGATATTCCGAATCTGGGTTTATATGATTTGCTGGAGCGGTCGGCAAAACAATATTCTGAGCAACCGTGCATCATTTTTGAAGGGGAAGTATGGAGCTATGAATCTGTAAAGCGGCAGACAGATCAACTTGCGGGTGGTTTGAAGACGCTTGGATTAAAGAAAGGTGACCGTATTGGGCTTATGCTTGAGAATGATCCCATTTATGTAATCAGCTATTATGCTGCACACCGTTTAGGACTAATTGTCGTCCAGATTAATCCTCGCTACACAACGAGAGAGTTGCTGCAGATTGCCTCAGACAGTGGCTGTCGGGCAATCATTTATGACGGAACAGCTGAACGAGCAGTGAAAGAAGCACAACTAATCTATCCATTTGAGCAGACCATTTATGCAGGTCCAAAACAAAATCGAGAAAAAACAGTTCAAGAGCTGATGAATAACGACCTGCTGGAGAAAGTTGAGAAGATCAATCCGCTGGAGGATATTGCTGTTATTCAATATACTGGCGGGACGACAGGCAAGATGAAGGGAGCGATGCTCACACACTGCAATGTAGTGGCTAATGTGGTCCAAAGCCGTGCGATGTATGGGGAAATCATGACAGAAGGACGGGAAATCGTCTTGACGGCAACTCCTTTGTATCATGTGTATGCGATGACAAGCGGCATGAATTTAAGCATTTATCTCGGAGCAGCAATCTTGCTGTATAAACGCTTTGACACCAAAGCTATCCTAGAGGGCATTGAACGACACAAGCCAACTTTCTTTCCGGGAGTGCCAAAGATGTATATGGCCCTCACGCAATATTCGGAGATTGACCGCTATGATCTGACTTCCTTGAAAATGTGCACATCCGGTTCAGCACCAATTCCAATCGAGATTCTTAACCAGTTTGAGCGTTTGACGGGTGCTTCTATTGGAGAGGGGTTCGGATTATCGGAAGCTTCCCCTACCACACATCGGAATCCGCCGAACGGCATCCGGAAGGTCGGCAGTGTCGGTATTCCACTTCCAGGTACCGACTGCTTGATTATTGATGAGAATAACCAGCCGCTGTCAGAGAACCAAGTGGGCGAATTGCTTATCCGCGGACCGCAGGTTATGAAGGGATATTGGAATAATGAGCAAGAAACCGCACGCGCATTAAAAGGCGGGTGGCTTTATACAGGGGACTTAGCTATGCAGGACCGCGATGGCTACTTCTATATTGTCGGCCGGAAGAAAGAGATGGTGATTGTGGGGGGGTTCAATATTTACCCCCAGGAGGTGGAGGATGTACTTTATGGACATCCAGATATTAAGGAAGCTGCAGTCGCGGGTATTCCTACGGCTGAGGCAGAGGAAATTGTGAAAGCCTTCATTGTTCCGAAGGAGGGGACGACCATTGATTTAGAGGAAGTGAAAGGCTATTGCTATGCAAGGCTGACACCGTATAAAGTGCCAACCTTATTTGAGATTCGAAGCGAGCTTCCGCGCAATACTGTCGGCAAGCTGTTGAAGAGGACCTTAATCAAGGAAGAATTGGATAAACAAGTTGAAAAGAGCAGGAGGAATGATGGATGAAGTCTTCCCTATTTGATTTAAGCGGATGTACGGCATTAATAACAGGAGGGGGAACAGGACTAGGGCGCATCATGGCAGAGACGTTGGCTGAGTATGGGGCAGAGGTGGCAGTTTGCTCACGAAATATCGCGCATGGACTTGAAACGGCCGAATTAATCACTGCCCGATATGGCAGAAAGGCAAAGGCTTATTCATGCAATGTGGCTGTAGAAGAAGAGGTCATTGAGGTGGTCCAGCGTGTTACGGAGGATTTCGGTCCCATTCATATCTTGATTAACAACAGCGGCACGACATGGGGAGAAAAAGTGGAGGAAATGCCTTATGAAGCCTGGAAAAAGGTCATGGATGTCAATCTTGGCGGGACGTTCCTCATGTCTAAATATGTTGGGAGACAGATGATTCAGAATCGACAGGGTAAAATCATTAATATTGGATCGGTTGCCGGCATTAAAGCAGAAGCGCCTGATGTGCTGAATGCCATTGGATACAGCGCAAGCAAGGCAGGTATCCACCATTTCACGAAGGATCTGGCAAGGAAGTGGGGCGAATACGGTATCAACGTTAACGCTATTGCCCCAGGATTCTTTGAGTCAAAAATGACAAGACATGTCCTGAGTGAAAACCAAGAGAAAATCATTCATAAGAATCCGATGAAACGGCTTGGGGACCCGGATTCCTTGAAGGGAGCGGTCATGCTTCTGGCGAGCCGGGCTAGTGATCATATTACTGGGCAAATCATTGCGGTTGATGGAGGAAGCTCCTTATAAGGGGATGATTCATTCTTGAATGAGTCGTCAAAGATGAATCGATTCAATTGTGATTTTTGCGTATTTATCCGTCTTTTAGGTTGGCATGATACTTGCATTAAATAAGTTTGAACAAAAAACAATTGTAAGCGATTTCAAAAAAATAGAAGGAATGGGTGGGAGAAAGATGTATTTACGGTTAACAGATGAACAAAAAATGGTGCGCAATACAATCAGGAAGTTTGTGGAGAATGAATTGATTCCCCTAGAGAATGAAGTGCTCAAAAATGAACGGGAGGGCAGGCCAAGCCTCTCAGATGAAAAGCTTGAGGAACTCCAACTGAAAGCGAAGGAGTTCGGTTTCTGGGGAATTAACACTCCGGAGGAATACGGAGGGGCAGATTTAGGTCAGATGATGATGGCAATTGTCCTGATGGAAGTATCCAAAACATTCGTCCCCTTTAAATTTGGCGGTTCAGCCGATAATATCCTCTACTACGGCAATGAGGAGCAGAAAGAGAAATATTTAATTCCAACCATCAATGGAGAGAAGAAATCCTGCTTCGCGATGACAGAACCGGATGCCGGGTCGGATACACGCAATATTAAAACAACCGCCGTAAAGGATGGAAATGACTGGGTCATTAATGGAGAGAAAACTTTCATCACCGGTGGAAATGAAGCCGACTTTGTCATGGTCATAGCCATAACGGATAAAGAAGCCCATACCAGAACGGGCAGAGAGGGTGTCACCTGCTTTATCGTGGACCGCGATATGGGCTGGAAATCAGAATATATCCACACGATGGGTGAGTGGGGACCGGCCGGTTTGGTCTTCGATAATGTGCGTGTTCCAGAGGAAAATATATTAGGCGAGCTTCATGGAGGTTATAAGCTGGGGCTTGAGTGGATTGGCTTTGCGCGCTGGGTCGTCGGGGCAAGAGCGGTCGGAACAGCAGAGCGTCTCCTTCAAATGGCGATTGATTATTCTAAGGAGCGTTTTACATTCGGGAAACCGATCGCTGACCGTCAGGCGATTCAATGGCAAATCGCTGATTCAGCGGTTGAAATTGAGGCGGCACGCTGGCTGACACTCAATGCAGCCTTTACCCTCGATCAAGGAGAGGATAACCGTCACCTGGCTGCCATGGCCAAACTCTACGGGGCCAATATGGGGAACAAAGTCGTGGACCGTGTCCTCCAGATTCATGGCGGAATGGGCTATACACGTGAGCTGCCGATTGAACGCTGGTACCGTGAGGCGAGATTATGGAGGATTTATGATGGGACAGATGAGATTCAGCGCATGATTATTTCTCGTAATCTATTAAAAGGCCATGTCAAAGTTGGGGATTTCATTTAAGGAGGAATAGGTGATGGCAAAACATTTTCAAAACAGAACAGCCTTCATTACAGGCGGATCACGCGGAATTGGCCGAAAGATAGCTGAGAGGTTTGGAGAAGAAGGGGCTAATATCGCGATTATCGATTTAAATGAGGAAGCCATTGAGGAGACAAAGCAAGCCTTTGAGGAGGCTGGATGCTCTGTCTATGCAAAGGTGGCAAGCGTGACTGACCGTGAGCAGGTTGAGGGCGCGATGGCGGAGGTGGTTGAACAATTCGGGAGCATTGATATTCTGGTCAATAATGCCGGAGTAATCCGTGATAATCTGCTCTTTAAGATGACGGACGAGGATTGGCAAATGGTCATGGATGTCCATTTGAAGGGAACATTCTTCGTGACAAGAGCAGCTCAGAAATATATGGTGCAAAACCAATATGGCCGTATTATCAACATTTCATCCACATCTGCCTTAGGGAATCGAGGACAGGTGAATTACTCAGCCGCCAAGGCAGGGCTGCAAGGATTTACGAAAACCCTTGCCATTGAGCTTGGGAAATATGGCATTACGGCAAATTCTGTTGCCCCAGGCTTTATTGAGACAGATATGACGAAGGCGACAGCTGAACGGATTGGCATTTCCTTTGATGAACTGATTGTAGCGAGCGTCAGCAAAATCCCTGTTGGCCGTTCGGGAAAGCCAGAGGATATTGCCAATGCCGTTGCTTTCTTTGCGGATGAGAAATCCTCCTTTGTGAGCGGACAGGTGCTGTATGTGGCTGGGGGACCTAGGAATTAATGAATATCCCTCTTATGGGAAAGGAGCATGAAGCTATGGGGAAGGAAGCGGTCATTGTGTCTGCTGTCAGAACAGCAATCGGCAGGCAGGGAGGAGCATTAGCATCTGTTCCTCCTCATGTATTTGGTGCAGAAGTGATAAAGGAAGCCGTGAAGAGGGCTGGTATTACACCGGATGTGCTTGAGGATTGCCTAATGGGCAATGTATTAAGCGGCGGTGGAAATATTGCTAGATTAACAGCTTTGCAGACCCATCTAGCCTTGGAGCTACCGGGTTTAACGGTAGACCGGCAGTGCGGGTCTGGGATTAATGCAGTCACATTAGCTGCACAAGCCATTAAAGCAGGGGAGGGGGATGTTTATATTGCCGGTGGGGTAGAGAGCATGAGCCGTGCGCCATATTTACTCGACCGTGCTGATAAACCGTATAGCCCAGCACTTCCAAGGTTCAGAAAATCCAGGCTGTCACCGGAAGAAATAGGGGACCCGCCAATGGGAATCACTGCTGAGAATTTGGCTGAGAAGTATCGCATCAGTCGAGAGGAACAGGATGAATTCGCAGCAAACAGTCAAAGAAAGATGAGATTTGCGATGGAAGAGGGACGGTTTGATGAGCAGATTGTCCCAATCTCCATTCCGGTGAGAAAAGGGAATCCAGTCATTTTTAAAGCAGATGAGCATCCCCGGCCCCAAACGACTATGGAAGCATTGGGCAATCTTTCCCCAGCCTTCAAGGAAGACGGGTCAGTAACAGCAGGAAACAGCTCTGGGTTAAATGATGCCGCCGCAGCACTTGTGATCATGTCCGGCAGCAAGGCATCCGAGCTGAATCTTGAACCATTGGCCATCATCAGAGAACAAGCCATTGCCGGTGTGGATCCTAATTTAATGGGAATTGGACCAGTCCCGGCTGTGAAAAAGGTCTTACAGAAGGCTGGTTTGACGTTGGATGACATGGACTTGGTTGAAATCAATGAAGCCTTTGCCGCTCAGGTTATCGCATGTGAGCGGGAGCTTGAGCTGAATCCGGATAAGGTCAACGTGAATGGCGGAGCAATTGCTCATGGACATCCGCTCGGCGCCACCGGGGCCATCTTACTGACAAAGGCTGTGTATGAATTAAGGAGAATCAAGGCCAAGTATGCGTTAGTCACGGCCTGTATTGGCGGAGGCCAAGGAATTGCTGTCATTATTGAACGGCCATCATGATTCTATAGAAAGATAGGTGAAGCACATGGCCATGGAATTACTAGAGACAATCGTCTATGCGCGCTTCAATGATTCAGATGCATCAGGCTATATAAGCAGTATCAGTTATTTCTCTTATATGGAGGAGGCGCGCACAAAGTTTTTTGACAGCCTTCAAAGATATATCGAGGATGAGAAGGTGAATTTCATCGTAGCGTCAGCCCAATGTCAGTACGAAGGGTACGAGCGCGTCAAAGAATATCTGTCCGTATCCACCATGGTTACTCATGTTGGGAAGAAAAGCTTTCATCTGTCCCATGTTATATCAAATAGCCAATCAGGCATTGTCATAGCAAGAGGGAATGCAGTGATTGTCTGCTTTAATTTTGACGAACAGATAACGGTCTTGATTCCAGGCGGTCTAAGGAATCATCTGGAGAGACTGCAAGATTAGGAGAGAAGAGTGCGAGAGATTCATTCTCTGAAGCCTCTTTCCTCCGTAGATAAGGAGGGATTAAATGGAGACTCTTTTGCAGCAGCTTTTTAATGGATTAACAGTCGGGAGTGTTTACAGTCTTGTGGCACTGGGACTTACCCTTGTATTTGGAATCCTGCATATCCCTAATTTCGCACACGGAGCCCTTTATATGCTAGGGGGATATGTAACGTTGACGATGATGACAAGCTTGGGCCTGCACTATTGGCTAGCCATTCTTCTATCTATGTTAGCGGTAGGTTTGATAGCTGTTTTGATGGAGCGGCTGATTTTCCACCCGCTTAAGGATGCCCCGCCATTGCAAGATAAGATTGCCGCCATTGGAATACTCTTGTTTTTGGAGGCTCTAGCTCAGTTCATATGGGGAGCAGAATATCGGATGATGCCGACTCCTTATGGACAGGTGGTAGAAATAGGTGGTCTGACCATCACGCTCCAACGAATTTTGATTGTTGGGGCAGCCATCGTCATCATGATTGGCCTGCATTTCTTCCTGCGCAAAACAATGACGGGCTCATCAATTATCGCAATGGCCCAAAATCGGGACGGAGCATTTCTGGTTGGAATTAATGCCAATAAGGTGGCAATGCTCACATTCTTAATTTCCGGAGCCCTTGCAGCGATTGCGGCATCCTTAGCGGCACCTATCAATCTCGTCTCTCCAGGCATGGGACATCTCGTTATTCTAAAAGCATTTGTCATTATTATTTTAGGCGGGATGGGCAGCATTCCAGGAGCCATTCTCGGAGGATACATCCTCGGTTTCAGTGAAAGTCTTGGGGCTGCCTATATTTCTAACGATTATAAAGATTTGATTGCCTTCGTCCTGCTTGTGTTGATTTTATCCATTAAGCCCCAAGGATTATTTGTGAAGGAGGGACATAGCTAGTGAAGGGAGCCTATTTAAAGAAATTCCTCCTGCCGGCCATACTGTTGCTTTCCCTGCTCTTTCCTCTCGTTATACAAAATGAATACTATCTGCATATTATGACGCTTGCCTTTATTTGGATTATTGCTGTGTACGGTCTAAATCTAATCGCTGGCTATACTGGATATTTATCGCTTGCGCATGCTGGATTTTTTGCCATAGGCGCATATGCGATCAGCCTCTTGACCGTTAAGGCAGAAATGAACTATTGGCTTGCTTTTCTTCTTTCGGTCTTAATCACCTCAATCATTGGTTTCTTTATCGGCTTGATTGCCTTGCGTACAAAGGAACATTATTTCGCCATCTATACCTTATGTGTCGGCTACATTATTTACCTGGTGATTTACAAATGGGAGGAACTGACAGGAGGTGTACGCGGATTCATTGGTATTCCTTCGCCGCCCCCAATCGGTTCTATCTATTTCGATGAGGCAATTCCCATGTATTATTTAGTCCTGGTTTTTCTGATTCTTGGGATGATTGCCATGTACAGAATTGTCCATTCCTTGTCAGGACGGACCTATAAGGCCATCAGGAACAGTGAAGAATTAGCTGCTTCTATTGGTATTTCAACGATGAGGAATAAGCTTGCTGCTTTCGTTTTATCCACAGCTTATGCCGGGGTGGCTGGCGCTTTATACGCTTCGTTGATTCGGTTTATCGGACCAGACATTGGCTATACAAATATTATTTTTGATATGTTGATCTACCTGCTCGTCGGTGGCATTGGTACGCTATCAGGTCCAGTTATCGGGACGATTCTTGTTGTTTGGGTATCTCAGAATCTGCAGTTTCTGCAGGATTACCGGATGCTGATCTTTGGGCCTCTCCTGACCTTCTTGATTATTTTTTATCCGAAAGGAATTGCGGGCTCCTTCATTCAGTGGAGACAGAAGCAGAAAGAGAAAGCCCTCCAGAAGGAACATGCACGGGTTCAAGGACAGGAAGCGGAAAACAAAGTATAGGAGGGATGAGGAGATGTTCTTGGAAATCGAAGGATTAACGAAGCGGTTTGGCGGCTTGACTGCTGTGAATCAGGTAGACTTCTCTGTCGAAGAGAATAAGATTAATGCCATTATCGGGCCAAACGGCGCGGGAAAATCAACGTTTTTCAACTTAATCAGCGGTTTTCATCCGCCGTCTGAAGGACAGATTCTGTATAAGGGGGAAGACATTACAGGTATGCCGTCTCATAGGATTGCGAATTTAGGCTTCGCTAGAACCTTCCAAACGACACATTTATTTGAACAATCGACGGTTTTTGACAATGTCATGGTCGGCCATCGTCTTCGGACGAAATCTACACTTGTAGATGCCATATTTCGAACACGCCGGTTGAAGCGGGAGGAGGAGAAGTGCAAGGAGAAGGCATTAGAGGTATTGGAATTCACGGGGCTTTCCCATTTAGCGGACCGAATTACAGCTAATATCTCTCAAGAAGAGAAAAAACGAACAGCCTTCGCGCTTTCCTTGGCTACTGACCCAGACATTCTCTTTCTTGATGAGCCGGCTGCGGGAATTAATCCAGATGAGACAGAGGGCTTGACCGATTTGATTAAACGGATCTCTTCAACTGGCATTACGGTATGCTTGATTGAACATAAAATGCAAATGATTATGAAGCTTGCGGATAAGATTATGGTACTGAATCATGGAGAGAAAATTGCGGAAGGAACACCTGAGCAAATTCAAAATAATGAGGAAGTGATCAGGGCGTATCTAGGAGGCGAGGCTATTGCTTAAACTAAATCAGGTACATGTGAAGTATGGTCATTATACAGCTGTCAAGGAGGCAACAATTGAGGTTGGAAGCGGTGAAATCATCGTGTTGCTTGGAGCAAATGGCGCCGGGAAAAGCACCCTGTTTAGAGCAATCAGCGGTCTTCAAAAGGTTGCCTCGGGCTCTATCAACTTCGTTGATGAGCCTATCCATTCATTAAGTGCAGACCGAATTGTCAGAAAGGGAATTGTCCAATGCGCAGAAGGGCGCAAGCTGTTTCCGCAAATGACTGTACACGAGAACCTCATTCTTGGCGCCTTTGTCCATAAACGAAAGAAAGAGCAAATCAAAGAAACTTTAGCACATGTATTTGAATTATTCCCCATCCTTAAGGAAAAAGAGGGGCATTCTGCAGGCAGCCTGAGCGGCGGTCAACAGCAAATGCTCGCCATTGGCCGAGCACTTATGGCGAAACCGAAACTAATGATGCTTGATGAGCCATCTGTCGGTTTGGCTCCCCTCATTGTGGAGCAGATGTTTGATATTATCCAAACGATTAACAAGGAAGGAACAACCATTCTCCTTGCTGAACAAAATGCAAATGCCGCCTTGAAAATTGCCGATAAAGGCTATGTATTTGAGAGCGGATCGATTGTATTATCCGGCACTTCAGAAGAGCTGTTCACCAATGAGAAGGTTAAGAAAGCCTATATAGGTGCTTGAGTGAATCCTAAATTGAGAGGGGTAAGTGTATGAGAAAAGTCGGGTTGGTTGCTTTAATGGGAGCGATGCTATTCGGATTAATCGGCTGTTCATCTAATAATACGGCTGGAGGGAGTAAAGGGGATACGGTGACAATCGGATTCACGGGTCCATTGAGCGGTGCGGCAGCCTATTACGGGGAACGTACTCTGCAGGGGCTTGAGATGGCAGCAGAGGAAATCAATGATGCCGGCGGCTTTGAGGTGGATGGAAAAACCTATAAACTCGAAATTAAGGCACTAGATGATAAGTATTTACCAAATGAGGCAGCAGCCAATGCAAAGAGGCTTGTGCAGGAGGATAAAGCACCGATTATCTTCACTCCTCACAGCGGCGGAGTTCAGGCACTGCAAGTATTTAATGAACGGGATAAATTCATTATTGGCGCCTATACAAGTGAGCCGGGGGTCGTTGAATCAGGAAACGAGCTGACTGTCCAGGTTGCTCCGCAATACAGTGGTTATATTGAGCCGTTCACAACCTATGCGATGAAGACATCGGGCAAGAAGCTGGCTATGCTTCCGCCAGCGACTGAATATGGGAAGGATTGGGCGAAAAGCCTTCAGCCTGAATGGGAAAAACAAGGCGGTAAGATTGTTTATGAATCGGCTATTGACTTTGCGAAGGATACAGATTTCTTCACTATTATCACAAATGCTCTTAAGAAAAAGCCGGATGTCCTATTTATAGGGGGAGCATCTGAAGCAACCGCTAAAGTGGCTAAACAGGCAAGAGAACTAGGATTCAAAGGCGGGTTCATTGTTATGGACCAAGCGAAATTTGATCAAATGAAGGCTATTACGGGAAGCTATGATACGTTTAACAACTCTATTGGAGTTACGCCATTAATCTATTCAGACTTCCCGGGGACTGATGGATTTGTGGAAAAATACCATGACAAATATGATGGTGTAGATCCAAGCTCGGAATCTGGTCTTGATTATATCGCCTTACATGCCTTTGTCGGAGCGATGGAGTCGGCGGGAACAGTGGATGATGTAGAAAAAATCAGGAGCTCCATGCAGGAGGGATTAGAAAGTGTTACAGATGAAGAGAAGGTATACAATATCCCAAGCATTACGAAAGAAGGCTCTTTTGAAATCGATCGGAGGCTGACTATTATAGAAGACGGCGAAGTCAAAGAATATGAAGAAAACTAGTAATATAGGTTTAAACCGTCATCAGTTGAGCATAACAAGGAGCCTGCCCCTTCAGGCTCCTTTTCTTTAGGAAAATGGTTAAAACAATAAGAATAAATGTTATAATGTGGTGTACTATACAAATGTTTCCTTGGATAAGGAGGTATTAACTAATATGCCGCAATCCGTTTTATTTATTATGGGCTTGTTTTTGTATTTTCCTGAAGATAAGCGTGAATATATTCCGGCCGGCTTAACGATGGCAATCTTTTTTATATTTGCTATTTTGGCAATGAGGTTCATCATTTTGTATAACCGTAAGGAAGTGCAGAAGGCGAAGGAATTGGAAGAACAATTGAGAAAGAAAAAGATTATAGATTAAGAATATGAGCTGCACAGAGTTGTGCAGTTTTTTTGATAGAAGGAGGCTGGCCTAGTTTTGGGTCAGCCTTTTTGATATGGAAAAAGGAAGGAGCCTGTGAATTCGCCCTTAGGACATTTCTTCTCCCATACACTCGCTAAAGCGCTCATACTCATAAAGGTTCGCCCATATAGCTTACTTTTCGCCCTTAACTTCATGCGTTCGCCCTTAAACGGAAGAATAGCGCCCATAAACCTATTGTTTTCGCCCTTAAACAGATAGAATTCGCCCATAAATCATGAAATTCAAATAAATCTCTTCAAAAGGAAGGCCTATCCATGGCCTCATCATGAAAAAATGACAAGCTGAAGAGATT